>NZ_JACBAZ010000004.1:600000-785939 GCF_013391475.1 Oceaniferula marina
TTAATCAAGCCTCCACTACAGCACGCGCATGGACACACAGCGCATCCTTGTATCGGACCCTATTTCAGACAAAGGGGTAGAGCTTCTCAGCAGCCATCCGGCTCTTGACGTGGACGTCAACACCGGACTGTCTCCAGAGGAACTCATCAAAATCATTCCAAATTACAACGGTCTGATTATCCGATCCCAGACCAAGGTCACCGCTGAAGTCCTCGCAGCCGCAACCAACCTGAAAGCCGTCGGTCGCGCCGGTGTCGGCGTCGACAACGTCGACCGCGACGCTGCCACCAACCACGGGGTGATCGTGATGAACACTCCTACGGGCAACACCATTTCCACCGCAGAGCTCGCATTCACCCTGATGCTCTCGGCCGCCCGTAACATCGGACCAGCCCACAAGGCCGTGCTCGAAGGCGACTTCAAAGCTGCCCGTAAAGCCTACGCCGGCATCGAGCTCAACGACAAACGCCTCGCCGTCATCGGTATGGGCCGCATTGGAGCGGAATTCGCGAAGCGGGCCCAGGCATTCGGCATGACCGTCGTTGCCTACGACCCCTTCCTCACCCAGGCACGCGCCGACCAACTCAAAGTGGAACTTGCCGACAGCCCCGATGCCGCCCTGACAGGTGCGGATGTGGTCACCCTGCACGTCCCGCTGACCGACGACACCCGCCACATCATCAACGCCGAGCGCCTTGCGCTGATGAACTCTGGAGCCTTGGTCGTAAACTGCGCCCGTGGTGGCCTGATTGATGAAAGTGCGCTCAAAGCGGCCATCGACTCCGGCCATATCGCCGGTTGCGGATTGGACGTCTATGAAGACGAGCCTCCGGCATCCGACCACATTCTCTTCGACCAGCCAAAACACACCTCTTTCACGCCACACCTCGGAGCCTCAACCAATGAAGCCCAGGAAAATGTCGGCATTCAAGTGGCGGAACAACTTCGGGATTTCCTGACCACCGGCGAAATACGCAATGCCATCAACATGCCATCGCTCGACGCCTCCGCATTGGCCGAAATCGGCGGCTACCTCGATCTGGCAAGCTCGTTGGGCAAATTCCTCGCCAAACTTGGCCCCGTCAACCCGGATGCCCTGCGGGTCTCATTCCATGGTGACATCGCAGAAAAAGATACCTCGCTGGTCTCTCGCACCGTGCTCACTGGCTACCTCGAAGCCGCCCGCCCGGACGGACAGGTCAATATTGTCAACTCACCCGCCGTGGCCAGGGACATGGGGCTCGAAATCATCGAATCCACCGTCAATGCCCAAACCGAATACTCGGAACTCATCATTGCCGAACTTCGCAAGGGCGACGTCCGCTACCGGATCGCCGGCACCATCATCGGCCAATCACCACGCATCGTGGAAATTGACCGCCTGTTTGTTGATACCAACATCAAGGGGCATTTCCTCATCGTAAACAACGATGACCGCCCTGGCATTGTCGGCCTCGTCGGATCCGCCCTCGGCACCGCTGGACTGAACATCGCGAACCTTTCGCTGGCCCGCAACAAATCGGAGGGCAACGCCCTGAATGTCATCGAGCTCGACACGGCTCCCGGAGCCGAAATCATCGATGATTTGAGCAAAGCCGCCGGAATCCTTTCGGTAACCGCTATTGAAATAGAGTAAAATTTCCCAGAAATAGACTTTACACGGTGCCGGATCCGGGTATTTTCCCCGCCCCGACAAGTCGCCCGGCACCGCCGACAGACCAACTGTAACCAATTTTCAACCAAGAGTAACCATGAAAGTTCTTTCCTCACTCATGTCCATGAAGAAGCGTCACGAAGACTGCCAGGTCGTCAAACGCAAGGGCACCCTCTACGTCATCTGCAAAAGCAACCCGAAGTTCAAAGCCCGCCAGGGAGCAACCAAGGGAACCCGCTTGAGCAAAAAAGGCGTCAAGTAATCCCGTTCAAACGGCTTCAATTCCGTTTGAACCTTTTACTCAAATCACATTTCCAACCCTTCTCCGTCTGCGACGGTGGAGGGTTTTTTCTTTTTGCCCCCCGCCTTGCAGCAACGACCAACTCTGGGAAAGCCTCCCAGGGCTCCTATATGAGGGAGATGATCTGGGTGATGCCTGCGGCGCTGACAGGATTGTCAGGATTTTTTCAAGTGTTTACAGGATTTGTAATCTCAAAGATCAAGGTTTACCCAAAATCTATCGCTAATACCAAGTAGTAAACAGACGGGACGATAGCCGAGATGAATGAGTTCTTTGGTAAGGCGCGACGAAGGAATGGTGCGGGCACCATGACTAAGGAGAAACACAACCAAAGGAGTCATTCATCCGGAACTCTCATGGATCACGCAGTACTTTTCCACATACCTCAACAACGATCAATCGTCTCGTCTGTTTTGCGGAGTGGTATTACTTCTAAAAAAACCTGTCAATCCTCTTCAATCATGTGAATCCTGTCAGCGCCGCAGGCTCTTCCCCCCTGGTGTATTCGCCCTGGAAAGCCTCGGGAATTGTATGATTGTCAGCCCGTATGCTATTTGATATCAGATGCGGCAGCATGAGCGAACCAGCCCTTCCCCTTAGCCTTGCCGTTGCCAAGGATGTCACCGAAGAAGAATACCGCCGGGCCAAGAGCCAGAACTATCTACTCTGGGGAATCACCTTCTTCCTCTGCACCGCCCCGGCACTGGGAATCCTACTTCTGGTCGGCCCCTACCTAGTGGATACCATCTTGCTTGGCATTGCCGCCGGAGTGGTCGGCCACTTGATTCTCAGGCAATACTTCAAAGATGCCGCCAAAATGAGCACCATGCGCATGCAACGCTACCCCGAGCTGCGAGAATGGAAAGCCCGCCACCTCCCGTCACCCTGATCAAAGCATGCACCCGGACACCCAAATACTGCGGGATCAATGGATCCGCGAAGCCGAAGTCCTGCTCGGCATGGGCAAAGGACACCTCGGCGTTATCAACATGCTTCGCGCCTCCGGCATGAGCACCGACATGGCAAAACGAACTTCCTTTGACATCTTCGATCAGGCAAAAATAAAACTCCTCAAGTCTCAACGCTTGGAACGCTGCCTCGCATGGCTTCTCATCACCGCAGGCATTCTCGCTCCCGTTGCCATGTATATTGCCAAACTCGACTACTATGTCTTCTCCATCGCACCCATTGGCGCTGGCTACATGATGCTCACGAAGCTGCCCAACCCATCCAGATTGCCGGAAGCTCTCCCCACTCCCGAATGAATACCCTTGAAATTGCTCGAGAACTTCAGGCTCTTGCCCAATCCGGCCTCCACTTCACCGAGGATGTCTATGACCGGGAGCGCTATGAGCGCCTGCAAACGATTGCCTGCGAGATGCTTGCCGATCAATCCAATCAGGCGGTTGCTGACATCTTCGAGTGGCAAAAAAATGATTTTGGCTATGCCACACCCAAAGTGGATGTCCGGGCCCTGATCATCCACAACCATCAGGTGCTGCTGGTCCGGGAAAATGCCGACATGGGTCGCTGGACCCTTCCCGGGGGATGGGCGGACGTCAATGACACCCCCTCTGAAGCCATCACCAGAGAAGTCGAGGAAGAGTCCGGATACCAAGTCCGAACCAAACGCTTACTTGCAGTGCTCGACCGCGAGAAACATGGGCACCAGCCACCATACCCCTATCATATTTATAAACTCTTCTTTGAGTGCCAACTGATCGGCGGCGAGGCAAAACCCACCATGGAATCCTCCGAGTCCGGTTATTTTGACCCAAACGACCTGCCGGAGCTATCCATCAGCCGAGTGCTTCCCGAACAAATTCAACGTCTCTACCAGATGTCCCTTTTGGACACTCTCCAGACCTGGTTCGACTAACTCCCCGACCGCTCCAGTTGATAGATTTAAATGGACACACTCCGGCGATATATTCCCTCGATCGGTAACGTATCAGGTTTACAAGCACAGTCTGCAGTGTCTGCAGCATCTGGACCACAGAGGTTCAGCACACACGCCCCAGCAACCAATCAACGATGATGGACCCCACCACGTCTCCCATTTCTACAGCCATGCACTCCCGTTTGACCAAACGACTACTCAAGATAATCAGTCTCGGCCTTGCTCTCATCATCGCACTCGTCGCCTGCCCCTATGCCGATGCGGCCAACAACAAGAAAAACAAAAAAAAGCCTCTATCAAAAAAAGGTAAAGCCTCTGAACTCAAAACCATCGATTCCGTGGGTAACGACCACATCGTCGTGGGAGGATCCATTTATTTCATTCAGGGGACCACCGATATCGTGGTCAATGGCGACGAAGCCACACTGGGCCAAATTAAAAAAGGCATGCAAGTCTCCATAGCCGCCCGGGTCAAAACCTACGGCAGACGAGGAGAAAGCAATACCTTCACCGCCACCCGTGTCGTGGCTCGCTCCGATAACGAACTGGCTAAAAAAGCCGCAGAGGAAAATAAGAAGCGTAAGATCAAAAACAACAAAAACAAGTAAACGCACCCTCGTGCATTCGGGGCAAGGCTCAGCACATGGCAACAGGTGAGTGGAATCCCCCCTGCTGAGAGCCTGACAAAAAACACATCTGACGCCATCCATACTCGACAGCAGAGGAATCCTCGCACAGAATTGCGTCTATGTTACGCCTCATGGATCGCTATATTGGCAAGCAAATCATTGCTGCCACGATTTTTGGGGTCGTCGTACTCAGCGTCTTGCTCGTTCTGGGCAACCTCTTCAAAGAACTCCGTCCGCTGATGGTCGAGGAGCGGGCATCCCCGGCCTTGATTGGACAATTTATCCTCAGTGTCCTTCCTTTCTCTCTCATCTACACCGTTCCATGGGGGTTTCTTGTCGCCGTCCTGTTAGTCTTCGGTCGGCTCTCGGCAGAAAACGAACTGGTCAGCATGCGCATGTCGGGCATCGGCTTGTCACGTATCGCCGCACCCGTCATTGTGATCGCCCTGGCGCTCTCCGGCTTTTGCCTTTGGCTCAATACCAACTTGGCTCCAAAAGCCAAAGATACGATTAAATTCGTGCTCTACGAAGCGGTAAAAGAAAACCCCAATGCCCTGCTCGACCCGGGAGTCGTTCAGACTCGATTCAAAGGGCAAAAGGTCTTTATCGAGAGCCGTGAGGACGACAACCTCTACGGCCTTCACCTCTATCAGCTCAAAGATAACAAGGACACCGGATTCCCAACCGTGAGCGTCTACGCCCGGGAAGCCAAACTGAAAGTCATCCAGGAAAAGAAACAACTGCGTCTACACCTCACCGATGCCTTTCTAGAGGCTGAAAATAAAAACGGCACCCACGAACTTGCCTTCATCGGCGAACAAGAGCCTCTCCTGTTTGACTTCTCTGTGGAACGCAAAAAAAAGCGTAAGGCCAGCACCATGACCAACGCAGAAATTCAATCGCTTCTCGCCAGCGGAGAGCCTATCAATAAAAAACTCCGCTATCGCTTGGGCAACGAAATCCACCGCCGCTACTCCTTCTCTCTCGCCTGCGTCGCCCTCTGCCTGGTGGGCATCCCCCTTGGCATCAATGCCCGGCGCAGGGAGACTTCCACAGGGCTCGCCTTGAGTATTCTGGTTGCCCTCGGCTACTTCCTCTTTTTTGCCATTGCCCAACAACATGAAAAAAGCAGTGGTAACACCGCCTTGATTCTCTACTGGATCCCCAATGTTCTCTGCCTGATGCTCGGCATCTGGCTGTTTTATAGAGCTCGTAGAAAATAACCTCCGGGAAATGATTCGCTGATGAAACGCCCATGAAACGTCAAACCAAGTCCGTCTCCCGGAAAATCCTGAGGGAAACCCGCAGGATTCTTTCAGGTAACGGTCTCGACTGGTTTCCCATCCGCGGCCCGCTGAGCCGCTACAATCGCGAAAAATTCCGCTACGATTCCAAAGCGGCACTCAACGTTGCCCTCCTCGCGCTGCCCCAGGGAATGGCATATGCCGCCATTGCCGAGCTACCGATCTATTACGGGATCGTCTGCTCGGCCATCGCCGCAATCATCGCACCCATTTTTTCCAGCTCCCGCCACACCATCCTTGGCCCAACCAATGCCACCTCCTTCATGGTGTTCAGCTTTTTTGCCGCGGCTGGAGCCACCCTGAGCAAATCACCGGTCGAATACATGCCCCTGCTTGTTTTTATGGTGGGTATTCTCTCGGTTCTGGGAGCCATCTTTAAAGTCGCCGACCTGCTCCAGTATGTCAGCCGCAGTGTGCTCGTCGGCTACATCACCGGAGCCGCTCTACTGATTCTCACCAACCAGTTCAAACATTTACTCGGTATTGCCGAACCGATGGCCAATGGAGAGTCCGCAAAAACCTTCTTTACCATCGTCGAAAAAATGAGTGGCCTCTGGCACGCATACCAATGGCAACCGGTCACTCTGGGCGCCGCCACCTTGGGGCTCTACTTCTGGCTCCAGAAAAAACTGCCCACGCTGCCTAATTTCGCCATCAGCCTGACCCTCTCCACCCTTGCCGGCACCCTGCTGCGCCACTACGTCCCGGCCTTTGCCCATCTCGACACCTTTTCCGCCTTTGAGATCGATCGACTCACCCCGAGCCTTCCCGATTTCAACCTGGACGATTTTTCCGCCCTGACCGGCGTGGCATTCGCCATCGCCTTCCTCGCATCCCTGGAAAACTCAGTCATGGCCAAATCCCTCGCCAGTCGCACCGGCGAACGCAGTGACGTCAACCAGGACATGCTCTCCGTCGGTATGGCCAACCTCGGAACCTCCCTGCTGGCCGCCATGCCCGCATCCGGCTCATTAACCCGTTCCGCACTTAACTACGGGTCGAAAGCCAAGACCCGCTTTGCCTCCATCTTTGCCGGCCTGCTCTGCCTACTCGGATTTGCAGCCCTCATCAAACTCCCCATCGTCGAAAACATCCCCAAAACCTCCCTCTCTGCACTGGTCATCGGTATCGCTTGCTCCCTGATCAACCTGAACAGCATCCGCATCTGCCTGCGAACCACTCGCGATGATGCCCTGGTCATTATTGTCACCTTTGCAGCCACGCTGCTGACCCGCCTCGATTACGCCATCTTCATCGGCGTGGCCTTCTCGATCAGCCTCTTCCTACGTAAAGCCTCCACCCCCCATTTGGTCGAATACGAAATGAACGATGCAGGCAACCTCGCCGAACTCGGAGAAAAGCGCAAACGACCCAACCCGGCAATCTCCATCGTCCACGTCGAAGGTGATCTCTTTTTCGGAGCTGCCGATCTGTTTCGCACCCAGGTCCAACGCACCACCGCCGACCCCAATCTCAAAGTCATTGTCCTGCGCCTAAAAAATGCTCGCCACCTCGATGCCACCAGCGTGCTTGCCCTCGAAGACCTGATCAAACACACCCGCAAACGTGGAATCCACATTCTCGTCTCCGGCGCCAGCCGCGAGGTTTACCAGATTCTTAAAAAATCCGGAGCCCTCAAAGTGCTTCAGCAGGGGTGCATCCGGGCCGAAGGCCAAACCAACCTCTTCCTCCAATCTCCCTCCAACCCAAACCTCTCGACCCGCGATGCCCTGATCCGCGCCCAAGAGCTCATCGGCGACCAAAAGGCAGATATTAAGATTTTCTTCGACCCCAACAAGGAGTAGATTCCTTCTTTTCCATGCACCGCCACGCCAAAGCCGTATTCAGAGCATTCTTCAGCACAGTCCTGAGGATCCTCTCCGGTAATGGACTCGACTGGTTTCCGATTCGGCATGAACTCCGCAGCTACTCACGCGACAAGCTCCAGCACGATTCCCGGGCATCCATCAATGTCGCCATCCTCTGCCTCTCACAAGGTATTGCCTTTGCCGCCATTGCGGACCTGCCAATCTATTACGGCATCCTCTGCGCCTCCTTTGCACCCATCGTCGCGCCCTTTTTCTCTCACTCACGCCACACCATCCTCGGCCCGACCAATGCCACGGCGTTTATGGTTTTCAGCTTTTTTGCCGCATCCCACGGCACCCTGGACAAGGACCCGGTAAGCTACATGCCCTTGCTGATTTGCATGGTGGGCGTGCTTTCGGTGATCGGAGCCCTCCTTAAAGTGGCCGACCTCCTGCAATACGTCAGTCGCAGTGTGCTCGTCGGCTACATCACGGGGGCCGCCCTATTAATCCTGACCAACCAAACACGCCACCTGCTCGGCATCGCCACCCCCATGGCGGAAGGCACCGTCCCCAAAACCTTTTTTGCCATCATTGAAAAAACCATTCAATGCGCCGACAGTATCAATTGGCAACCGGTAAGCATCGGGGCCGCCACCCTTTTGCTCTACTTCATCCTGCAAAAAAAAGCTCCCAAGCTTCCCAATTTCGCTATCAGCCTGACCCTCTCGTCCATCATCGCTTACGCCCTGCGACACAACACCGAAGCTTTCGCCGACCTCCGGACCTTCGACCCGCTACACGTCAATCACCTCAAAATCACGATCCCCAACGTCAACTCCGGCGACGTCTCAGCCCTACTCGGCATCGCCTTTGCCATCGCCTTCCTCGCCTCCCTCGAAAACACCGTGATGAGCAAATCCATCGCCAGCAAGTCCGGCGACCGCCCCAATACCAATCAGGACATGCTCTCCCTCGGTATGACCAATATTGCCACCTCTCTGGTTGCCCCCATGGCTGCCTCAGGCTCACTCACCCGCTCCGCCCTGAACTACGAATCCGGAGCCATGACCCGCTTCGCCTCCATCTTCACGGGCCTACTCGGCCTCGCAGGCTTCTTCATCCTATTACAAGTCCCGCTTGTCGAAAACATCCCCAAATCCTCCCTCGCCGCCCTGGTCATCGCCATCGCCATCTCCTTGATCAATAAGAAAAGCATCCGGATCTGTCTGCGTTCCACGCGGGACGACGCCATCGTCATCATCACCACCCTTTGCGCCACCCTGCTACTCCCACGTCTCGACTACGCCATCTTCATCGGCGTCGGCGTCTCACTTTGCCTCTTCCTGCGTAAAGCCTCTGTCCCCCACCTGATCGAGTATGAGCTAACCGATGCCGGGCACCTCCTCGAACTCGGAGAAAAACGCAAACGTCCGATTCCGGCGATCTCCATCGTCCACGTCGAGGGCGATCTCTTCTTTGGAGCCGCCGACCTATTCCGCACCCAGGTCCAACGAACCACGGCCGACCCCAACCTCAAGGTCATTATCCTCCGACTCAAAAATGCACGTCACCTCGATGCGACCAGCGTGCTCGCCCTCGAGGACCTGATCAAAGACACCCGCAAGAAAGGTGTGCATATTCTCATCTCCGGAGCCACCCGGGAAGTCTACACCATCCTCAAACAATCCGGGGTTCTCAAAACCCTACAAAAAGGATGCAACCGCAAGGCTGGAGAAACCAACCTCTTCATGTACTTCCAACCCAACCCCAACATCTCCACCCGTGACGCCCTGATCCGCGCCCAGGAATTACTCGGCACCAAACAAGCCGACATCAAGATCTTCTACGACCCCAACAAGGAGCCACAAAACTAACAGACATCATCGGCTTTTCAAAGTCTCTCTGGGTAGCTCTGAAAATGTTAGCCTGTAGTCTTTGGCAAATTGCCCCATATGCCAGAAACCCCAGACATTGGCGACATCCACCACTCTGGCAGCGTCAGGGTCGGCCATACGAAGTGCCTTCCGAACCTGGTTCATTCTGTATGACTGCAAGTAGGACTTAGGGGTCACTCCGAACTTATCTTGAAACGCATACTGAAGAGTTCGCTCGCTGACAGCGGCCATCTGAGACAATTGCCGGATTGAAATCGGCATATGCGCATATTCCTCAATGACCTCCCGGGCTTTCTTCAAAGCCCTGGTCCTCACGCGAGGTTCAGGTTTTGGAGCATCATGACCTTCCGACGTAAGAATAGCACGAATCAGCTCTCCAGCAATTCCCTCTTCAAGCACGTTGTCATATCCGCCTTGATCAAAGGCATCTGAACACTCGCCCACATGTTGCAAAACTCCAAACGCCATCTGACGCAACCTCAGGCAGCAGTCAGGCCGCAGACTTATCACTTCATGATCATGCAGCCGACGCATCAAACGCTCGGCACCGTGGAATTCAACCAGCTCCTGCCATCTATCTGAATTCAAGGAATACGTCATGATATCAAAGGATTCGTTTGATACCGATTTCAAGTCACGCCCATCAGGAAACACCAGTAAATCGTTTCCTCCTACATCCTGACGTCTCCAGTTCATGTGAAGTTGACGATTCACCGGAATCACAAAGGTCTTCATTCCTGGCGGAGACTCCCCTTGTTGCTCCAGCTTACGATTAAAAACCGCACGTCCGAGCAGAACTTCCGAATGACCACACTGCTGCAAGGCACCAGTAAAACCACCTCGATCCAACTGCATAAAATCCAGATTCCAGGCAATCGCAGATTCTGCAAAAGCGTCAAAATCATCATAGGCAGACTGCTGAAAAAAACGTCCGACATCCAAATTCATCTCTGCTTCGTTTTTTGCGGATTTTTGATGTTTTTTCATTTTATGAGGCATTATAATTCAAAATCAAACCTATCGAAAATAAAGAATAGGGATCGAGGGTAACCTGATCTGATGATCAGGAACCCTAATCAATCAACTCAAAAAATCGACACCATTTTTCACTTTCCACCACTGCATTAATGCGATAATCATTACCAACTATGAAAAACTGTCTCCTATCTACAAGCCTCGCCACCTTAACCCTGGCCACCCTAACTCCCTCAGCCCTCGCCAAAGACAATGCCCTGCTGGGCAACGGCACAGGAGATAGCGTCCAGACAGACACCGGAGCTGCACCCGACCTTTCGAAACAACTGGCCAACCCACTGGCCGCCCTGATCAGCATGCCGATCCAGGCCAACTATGATGACGGCTTCGGATTCGACGGCGAAGGTGAGCGCTGGCTGATCAACGTCCAACCCGTCATCCCATTCAAGCTGAACGACGAATGGAACATCATCTCACGAACCATCGTACCGATCATCGACCAAAGCAATTACACCGATTCCCGATTCAACGAATCCGGGCTGGGAGACGTGCTCCAATCCGTCTGGTTTTCACCCGCAGACCCCAACTCCCGTGGGTGGATCTGGGGCCTCGGTGGAGCCTTTCTCTTTCCCACCGCCAGCGACGAGTTCCTCGGTGCCGAAAAATGGGGTGCAGGCCCAACCTTTGTCGCACTCAAACAAACCGGCCCATGGACCTTTGGAGCCCTGTCCAACCACATCTGGTCCTACGCAGGAGATGATGACCGGGGTGAAGTCAACGCCACCTTTATCCAACCCTTTTGTGCCTATATCACCCCAACCAAAACCACCTTCACCATCAACTCCGAATCCACCTTCGATTGGACCGACAGCCAGTGGAATATTCCGATCAATTTCATGGTCGCCCAGATGCTCAAAATCGGTGACCAACCATTCCAAGTCCAAGCCGGCGCCCGTTACTGGGCCGCGTCTCCTCACGATGATCAGGAGGGAGAATGGGGACTGCGCCTCGCCGTCACCCTACTCTTCCCCAAAGGATAATTCTGACATACCTCACACTGCCATTTGACAAACAACGTATCCACGTCCAGCTATAGCGATCGCTCTTATTCACGCAAACCGCAATCAATATTGAGCGATTTTTCCATCAACATCTATCATGTACTAATCCCACGTTCTAATCCTAAACATAAAACAATGAGACACTACAAACACAACACACTAGCCAAACTGGCGGCCCCCGCGCTGGCAGTGGCACTGACAGGGTCAGCATCAGCAGCCACATCCGCCAAGCTGATTCATGATGCCGAACAAAACCTCCTCCAAGAGCAATTCGGAGAAAAATGGGCAAAACAAGACGGCGAGCTACAGAAAAGACTCGACGCACTCTATAAAAAACACGGGAAACGCCCGAACATCGTCCACATCATGTGGGATGATAACAGTTTTGGTGAAGTCGGAATCAAAGCCTTCAATAAAATCCGTGGTTTTGACACCCCTGTTCTCAACAAGATGGGAGACGAAGGCATCACCTTCACCCGAATGTACACAGAGCCATCCTGCACCCCAACCCGTGCTGCCGCGCTTACAGGTCGTCTCGCTGTTCGCAGCGGCATGTACACCGTCGCCTTCCCACCTGAAGGTTCCGGACTCCCTGGTGAAGAAGTCACCATTGCGGAAGTCCTCTCAGCCGCTGGTTATAACACCGCGTTTTTCGCCAAAGCTCACCAGGGAGACATCGAGGAAAGCTACATGCACAACCAAGGATTCGACGAAGCTCAATTCTCCCTCTACAACCAGTTCCCACCCATTTTTTGGCACGCAGATGGAGAAGCGGGAATGATGACCAATGGTTACACTCCGGAAATGACTGAAAAAAACTACCTCGTTGACAGCACATGGCGCCCTTACGGCTACATCATGGATATTGAAGGTAAAAAAGGTGGAAAAGCTCGCGAAACTCTCCCGCCAACACTCGATGCAACACTTGAGAACTACCGTAAACTGATAGATATGCATCAAGAGAAAGCGGTGGATTTCATCAAGCGCAAAGCCAAAGACAAGAATCCATTTTACCTTGCCTACTGGCCTAACGTCTATGACCTCAACAGAAGGGGACAGGAAATAACAACCAGCAACAGCTCCCCATTTGCTCAAAACATAGAGCGACTGGACCGCCACATCGGTGAGATCCTTGCAGAACTTGAAAAACAAGGAATCGCCGAAAATACACTTGTGATTGCCATGGCGGACAATGGACCTATGACCGAAGTCGTGGGTGCCATGTATCAAAACGTCTTCAATGGCGGTAAAGGCGATTACCGTGAAGGTGGTATCCGCGTTGCTGCGTTTGCCCAGTGGAAAGGTGTTATCGAGCCAGGAACTGTCGTTGGTGACATATTCGCTGTGCACGATCTCTACACCACCTTTGCCCGTCTTGGCAATGCCATGGAGCACATTCCTACTGACCGTATCATCGACGGAATCGACCAGACAGCGGTCTTCCTCGAAGGAGACGGACAGAGCCGCCGTGACTACTACCATGTTTACACGGGTCCCGTTCACGCCGCCTCCATCAAACAGCAGTATAAGCGCGTCTGGATTGGTGGACGTCCTGGATTGGTTAAGAATGATTTCTACAACCTCTATCAAGATCCACGCGAAATGCGCGGAATGATGGCTCAAATGCTTTGGGCATGGGGACCATTTGATATGGTCAAGAAACGTCATGACGCCATGAACAAAAAATACCCGTTCACTCCAACCCGTCACGGAGTTCCTTTCACAGGAATCGAGAACCTTCGTCCTGAAAGCAAAGTTTACCAAGAGACTGTTCGTAAAACGATGAACACTGGCAAATAAGCCAAAACACTTCCCTCTCACGGGGTCACGGACTTACCGTGGCCCCGTTTTTTTCTCACCCACTAACCAACCCATCACCATGAACCGACGCAAAGCCCTTTCCATTATCGCCCAGTCCTCGGCCGCAGCCTCTTCAATAGGCTTGACCCAACAGTCTCTGGCAGCAGACAAGCCAAACCCAGCCAAGAAACCGATCACCATTGCCGGCTACAAATTAGATCGCACGCTCAGACTCACGGATGGAAGCGTTGCGGTCAAAGGGTTCGAGCATATCTTCGAAGAAGCGGCCATCGGAGACGCCAACACCCATGTTTTCAGCGGCCCCGCAACCCGCGAGGTGACAGAAATTGGGCTGCACCCATTTATGTTGGCCTATGCCAATGAAAATTTTCGTAAGTATAGCCTACTGCCCATTTTTCCCATCCGGGTTTTCCGTCATAAGAGTATTTTCATCCGCACTGATCGAGGCATCACCAAGCCGGAAGACCTCAAAGGTCGACGTATCGGCACCCCGGGATTCTCATCCACGTCCCTGACCTGGATCCGCGGTATTCTTCAGCATGAATACGGTGTCAAACCCACAGATGTCGAGTGGGTCGTCTCCGCAAAAGATTCCTCGGCAGATTCTGCAGGCAAACTATCAAAACAAGAGAGTGTCGTGCCCACGGGCCTGTCCGTCAGCACCGGAACGGCAGGCAAGGATGAATCCCAGTTACTCGTCGACGGCGAGGTCGACGCCCTCTTCCACGCCGCAGAGCCGAAGGCCTTCATCGAAGGAAACCCCATCGTTGGCCGACTCTTCCCGGATTTCCGTAGCACGGAACAGGCCTACTATAAAAAGACCGGTATCTTCCCGATCATGCACGCCGTCGCCATCCACAACGATGTTGCCAAACAGTTCCCTGAACTGCCCATGGCTCTGTGCCACGCCTATTCCGAGGCAAAAAACAAGGCACTGGCACACATCGTCAAAATGGCCTGGGCCGACATCTCACTCCCGTGGGTAGCCAAGGATGTCGAAGAAACCAGAAAACTGATGGGAGACAATTTCTGGCCCTACGGCATCGAGCCGAACCGAAAAACGCTCAACGCCCTGTTCCAATATTCTCACGAGCAAGGGCTTGCTAAAAAACAACTCACCATTGAGGAGCTTTTCCACCCGTCGACGCTCGAGTTTTTAGAATCCTAACTCTACTTACGATGTATAAAACAGCTCTCATTTTGGCCGCCGTCCTGCTCCCCCTAACCGGATGCAACAAAAAACAAGAAACAGGCGACACAGCTTCCGTTCAAAAAGAATCACCCCCCCGCCATATCCCACTCGACGGCCAGTCCAACTTTCGCGATATCGGCGGCTACCAAACATCGGATGGTCAGGTCGTTAAATCCGGCCTGATTTACCGATCCGGCGAACTCCCCAAACTCAGTGATAGCGATGTTCAAAAACTGGCCGACCTCAACATCAATTCCGTTGTCAGTTTTCTCACCACCAATGAAATCAAATCCAGAGGCGAAGACAAACTACCCGATGGCGTTGAACGTCTCTACTTCCCTATCGATGTGGATATGGGAGAAGGCACCTCCATCGACGGATTAATCACAGCGCGGAAAACTGGAGACTTCTCCCAGATTCCGGCAGAAATCAACCCTGACATCCACCGTATTCTCATCAACAGTGCCAGAGCGCCCTACAGCAAACTATTACGCCACCTGATCAACTCAGAGCAAGCAACGGTCTACCACTGCTCACATGGCGTTCACCGCACTGGCACCGCAACCGCTATCATCCTCTCCGCACTCGGAGTTCCCTGGGAAACCGTGCGTAAAGACTACCTACTCTCAAATACCTACCGAAAAGAAGAGATCAACAAACGCACGGAACAACTCAAACAACTCCATGCAAAAAACACCGGCGTCAGCCCGGAGGAAGTGGATATGGCCAACATCAATGCCTTCTACATCCTGGAAGGGTCATATATCGATGCCTCTCTCAAAGAAGCGGTCAAGGAGTTCGGCTCCATGGAAAACTACATCCGCGAAGGGTTGGGGATCAGTGACGAAGAAGTAGCCAAGCTTCGCCGCAACCTACTGGAAAGCTCACCATAACCTTTCCCCCATCGGTAGGGCGGCATGGCCTCATGACGCCGCCACATTTCGCCCTCTCCACCTTTCACCCATGAAAGCTCTACTTCCAGCAACAACCATCGTCCTGCTCTACCCTCTCACCCATGCATCCGAAAGTGAGCTCATCCCGGACATCACCCGTCCTGAAGTTGCACTTCAGGAATCCACCGAAACTCTGGCTGAGATGTCGCTCGCCGATGTCGACCAGAAGCTCAACAACCCGCTTACCAGCCTCTGGTCTCTCACCCTGCAGGAAAACTACACCATTCTCAAAGGCGATAACATCGACGGCACCACACAATCCAACAACCTCTTTTTTCAACCTGCGTTTCCTCTCCCTCTCGGAGAAGATATGACCTTCATCGCCCGACCGGTCTTTCCGCTTGTCACCAGTCCCATCCTCCGGAGTGACGGCAGCACCAAAAGCCACACCAGCGGTTTGGGCGACATTCAAATGTTCGCCCTCATCGGACCAGACAAATCAGAGGGGCTCACCTGGGGGCTCGGAGGCACCTTCATTTTCCCCACTGCTAACAACGATTTGCTTGGTTCGGGAAAATGGCAGGCGGGCCCCGCAGCCATGGTTCTCAATCTCGGCGAAAAATGGACCACCGGCTTCGTCCTGCAGCACTGGTGGTCCTTTGCCGGCGACAACGACCGCCCCTCCCAAAACCATACCGATTTCCAGTACATCATGCGGCGCAAGCTCCCGGGAGCGATGTCCATCGGTATGGGACCTACCGTATCCATCGACTGGAATGCGGATAGCGGCAACCAAATCACCTTACCCATCGGCCTCGGCATCACCAAAACCGTCCGCATTGGCAAACTCCCGGTCAAACTCAGGTTCGAGCCCCAGTATTCCCTGATCAAGCCGGATGATGTCGGCTCCCACTGGAATTTTCGCCTGCAAATTACCCCGGTCATCCCCTCACCTTTCAAGCGCTAAGGTAAAATCGGCTCCCGTTTACAGGGCTCCTACATTAGGGAGATTTGAGGTGATGCCTGCGGCGCTGACAGGATTCACATGATTAAAGAGGATTTACAGGATTTTTTTAGAAGTAAGCGCTAGATTTTGGGCAAACCTTGATCTTTGAAAATTAAAAATCCTGACAATCCTGTCAACGCCGCAGGCTGTTAGTCCCGAGCGCCCTGCTCCCGTTTAAGAACGGGTAAGCTTGGCATCTTACATCTACAAGCTCATCCAACGGATACCATTTCCTGCCATTCATACACTTGTTTATCGATTCTGATTCACTCATGCAACCCAAAGGTCTAACCATGGGTTTAACACACTGCACGATCATGAAAGCTCGAATCATCAACTACGTCCTCTACGCCTTGGGAATCTTCATTGCCGGCACAGGGTTCATCCTTGAATGGAAAATGCCTCACGGCTCGGCAGGCCGGGAAGCCAGCCTCTGGGCGATGGCTAAAGGCACGTGGAAAGACATCCACCTTTGGACCGGAATCGCCTTCACGGCGCTGACCCTCTGGCATCTCTACGACCACCGCAAGTGGCTGATGAATGTCGCTTGTAAAAAAAGCTCGGGGAAAATGCTTGCCGGGCTACTCATCCCTCTCGCCGTTGTCGTGGCCATCGCTGCCAGCCCCATAGGCAAACTCCCCAGCGGTCACGGTGGCTGCCAAAGCGGTGGTTGTGGCTCATGCTCAAGTAAAGACTCGTGCTCGGACAGCAAATCCTCCTGTTCATCCGGTGCTTGTTCCTCAGGTTCATGCAAGGACAAAAAAGGGAACGGCAAATGCTCCGACAAAAAAGAAGGCGGAGCTTGTTCCTCCGGCAAATGTGGTTCCGAACACAAAACCGGCGATACCGAGGCCAAAGAGCTTCAGGAAACGATCGACACTTGCCCGATCACCGGCAAAAGCAGCCCTCAAAGCTAAGCCCTGACTACATTCGGCCCGTTTCTTTCACGTCTCCTCCCCTGTCATACGACCACGAATTGCATTGACCTCTGCGCTGGATACTCTACACCATGCGCCTTCCAAAAGGTCAATCCTATGAGCCAGAACACCATCATTTACACCAAAACGGACGAGGCCCCTGCCCTCGCCACCTATTCCTTTTTGCCCATCGTCCAGGCATTCACCCAGTCATCTGGTATCGATGTCGTCACCAAGGACATCTCACTCGCAGGACGTATCCTCGCCAATTTCCCTGAAAACCTGAGCGACGACCAACGAATTCCCGATGCGTTGGCGGAACTCGGCGAACTGGCCAAAACTCCCGAGGCCAACATCATCAAACTGCCAAACATCTCAGCCTCAGTGCCACAGATGGAAGCCGCCATTGCGGAACTTCAGGCCAAAGGCTACAACATCCCCGACTACGCCGACGCCGAAGAGCGCTACGCCAAAGTCAAAGGCTCAGCGGTCAACCCCGTGCTGCGCGAAGGAAACTCCGATCGGCGCGCCCCGAAAGCCGTCAAGGAATATGCCAAAGCCAACCCTCACCGCATGGGTGCATGGTCCGCGGACTCCCAGACCGATGTCGCGACCATGGAATCCGGAGATTTTCGTTCCAACGAAAAGTCCGTCACGGTAGAGCAAACCACGGAAGTCAAGATTGTACACACCGCTGCAGACGGAACCGAAACCGTCCTCAAGGAAAGCACTCCCTTGCTGGCCGACGAAATTTTGGATGCCACGGTGATGAGTAAAAAAGCGCTGCTTGCCTTCCTTGAACAACAAGTCGCTGTGGCCAAAGAAAAAGGCATCCTGTTTTCACTGCACATGAAGGCCACCATGATGAAGGTTTCCGACCCCATCATTTTCGGTCACGCCGTTGAAGTGTTTTTCAAAGAGCTGATCGAAAAACACAGCGAGGTGCTCGACTCTCTTGGCGTCGATTTCACCAATGGTTTCGGCGACCTGGTCAACAAACTCGCATCCCTTCCCGCTGAGCAACAAGCGGCTATCGAAGCCGACCTCCAAGCGGTCTATGCATCCCAGCCCGATCTAGCCATGGTCGATTCCGACAAAGGCATCACCAACCTGCATGTGCCGTCCGATGTCATCATTGACGCCTCCATGCCTGCCATGATCCGAACCTCTGGACAAATGTGGGATGCCGAAGGTAAAACCCAGGACGCTCTGGCAGTCATCCCTGACTCATCCTACGCCGGCGTCTATCAGGCGACCATCGACTTCTGCAAGAAAAACGGAGCCTTCGACCCCACCACAATGGGTACGGTCCCCAACGTCGGCCTGATGGCTCAAAAAGCCGAAGAATACGGGTCGCACGACAAAACCTTCCAAATTCCTGCAGATGGAACGGTCCGCGTCCTCAATGCCAGTGGCGAGACCTTGATCGAACATCAGGTCGAGACGGGTGACATCTGGCGCGCCTGCCAAACCAAAGACGCTCCGATCCAAGACTGGGTCAAACTCGCCGTCACCCGTGCCCGCGCCACCAACACCCCTGCCGTATTCTGGCTCGACGAATCCCGCGGCCACGATGCCGAGCTGATTGCCAAGGTTGGCCAGTACCTCGGGGACCACGACACCGACGGTTTGGAAATCCTTATCATGTCCCCGGTGGAAGCCACCGCCTACACCCTCGAGCGACTGAAAAAGGGAGAAGACACCATCTCCGTCACCGGCAACGTCCTGCGCGATTACCTCACCGATTTGTTCCCAATTCTCGAAGTCGGAACTTCTGCCAAGATGCTCTCCATCGTTCCCCTGATGAATGGTGGCGGTTTGTTTGAAACCGGGGCTGGAGGATCCGCCCCCAAACACGTCCAGCAGTTCACCGCAGAAAACCACCTCCGCTGGGACTCTCTCGGTGAGTTTCTTGCCCTCGCCGTTTCTTTCGAGCATCTCTCGAATACAACCGGCAACAGCAAGGCCCAAGTGCTCGGCACCACCTTGGATGATGCTACGTCCAAGCTGCTGCTCAACAACAAAGCACCATCACGTAAAGTCGGCGAACTCGACAACCGTGGATCCCACTTCTACCTGGCACTTTACTGGGCCCAGGAACTGGCGGGACAATCAGATGATGCCGAACTTGCAGCTAGCTTTGCTCCGGTGGCACAAACACTCAGCGACAACGAAGAAGCCATCGTCAAGGAACTCAACGACGCCCAAGGCTGCACGGTCGACATGGGTGGTTACTACAGCCCTGATGATTCTCTCAGCAGCGCCGCCATGCGTCCGAGTGAAACATTCAACAACATCCTGGCAAGTTTGTAAGCACGAGCGACAAATTCCTTCTCTCCATGCCCTCTGGTGTGTCACCAACACCCGGAGGGCATTTTCTTTGGAGTGCGGCGGCTTGACGCCGCTTTTTTGTTCGGGCAAGGGTATCAAAATATCCCCTCAAACGAGCCCAACCCCGACCACGCGCTTCAAGCCACGCTATCCACAAAGCGCTGTCGAGCCAGCGCACTCCACACTACCTACTCGCTCCATAAACATCATAGTCATCCTCTACCTTGACTCGATCACAAGGAAACGATTTTACAGTGCTCTGAAATGCTGGCCCCGCCATTTGAGAAAACCAACGAGCCGAACACCAAGGGTATTGATCAGCGACCTGCACAAGCCCATGCTTGACAGGGTTTTCTATGACATAGTGTAAGCGTGCATAATACGATTTTTGATAGGTCAAGTGAGTCTCTCGAAAATTGTGCCAAACCTTCCTGCCTGGCTCTTGATCCAAACAATTCACCTCTCTTGCTGTATGTGTGTGTAAATGACTCAGCATACGGGCCAGATTAGCGCCCCCACCACCCGGGGATGCTGCTATAAAATGATAGTGGTTGGAAAACACCGCCCACGCCTGAAGGCCCCAGCCGTAATCACAAGCCAGATCAAGTAAAGAAGAATGAAGCATTCGCAATCGATCAGGCCCTCTAAAGAAGTGCGATTTATGATATGTTCCTGCCGTCACCATATATACTCCCGACTCACGTGTAAAATGAGGAGGGGCATGTGGCCAACTAATACCATTTGATCAGTTAAATTGGCTGAATGGCACTGAAGGTTTTTTGATTTTAACTAGGCGCAAGGAAGGCGCATAGCGGGCTATGCAACTGACGCGCAACAACGGTAAAATCTAAAAGATTCAGTGCCCCCTTGCCATTCAGCTTGCTGACTGATTCATCATCTTAAACTCAAACCATTCTGCCAATTTAACTGGGAGAATGGTATAGCCTTACTAGACATAACAAAACCACATCTAGCAGAAACAAACTAACAAACAAAGAACATTACTTCTTTTCATTCAGACACGGATCAGGCAATCCACAAAGCGCTGTCAAGCCAGCGCACTCCATAAGCTAGCCACGCCGGCGATGGCACGAGAACCAGACAACCACCTTACCCGAAGGTTGCACGAAGCCCCATATGCGTATTGCACAAGTATCTATTGTCGGTTGTATTGCTTGAGCAATGGCAAGATGCTTTTGGACTGCGGCGGCTTGACGCCGCTTTTTTTTCGTTTTCGGAGACAGCCACACCGGATACCACAATTCCATTGAATGCCATCTTATCGTTTCTGGCCAAACACAGGGCGCGCATTTTTCTCGATCTCTGTATCCAACTCGATCATCCGCTTTTGCATCGTTGCCACCTTTTCAGGGAATGTCTCTGCCACATTCACCTGCTCTCCAAGATCCTTGGACAGATTATACAGCATCACTTGTTTTCTTGGTGGTTGGGCCTTCCCCTTGACTTTCTTCGCCCGCACTTCTTTCACTAACAATTTCCAAGCCCCTTGCCGAATCCCCTCCAGCTTTCCATTTGAACTGTAATGCAGAAACTCACTGCGGGGGGATGGTTTCTGCTCAAGAAAGACGCCTGAGAGGTCGAGCCCATCAATGGGGGCTTTGGCTTTCAATGGATACCCAGACAAGTTTGCCAGGGTTGGCAACAAATCGATACTACTGGTCAAGGCATCTGAACGAGAGCCTGCAGGAACACGCCCCGGCCCCCAGATGATACACGGCACACGCTGTCCGCCTTCAAAGGTTGTCCCTTTACCACTACGCAGTGGTCCGGCACTGCCACCGTGATGTTTGTACGATAACCACGGTCCGTTATCACTGGTAAAAATAATGTATGTCTCTTTTTCCAAACCGAGATCCTTCACGGTTTGAATCAAACGCCCACACTCAGCATCAATATGTTCGATCACGCATCGGTAGGCGTGTTTCGGGTCCGGGTCGAGTACATCATCCGGAACATAGAGTGGGATATGAGGCATGCTATGTGGAAGATAGAGGAAAAACGGCCGGTCCTTGTTTGTTGTAATAAAGCGGATCGCCTCATCGGTATAACGTCGGGTTATCGTTCGCTGATTAACCGGAAGCTCGATGATTTTCTCATCCTTCATCAGCGGGGTATTCCAGAGCTTCGAAAAATGATCCTGACGGCGCCAACTCTCATCCTGATTCATGCGTGGTTTTTTCTTATTATCCGGATGACTCATGTCATTGGAATAAGGAATACCAAAATAGGAATCAAACCCTTGAGCTGTCGGTAGCGTCTCCGGCATATGACCTAGGTGCCATTTCCCGACACAAGCGGTTGCGTATCCGTTCGCTTTCAAATGATCTGCCAAGGTCAGTTCATCCGGATGAAGCCCATAACGGTGGAAGGGAAAGACAACATGCCGATGCATACCTACACGTTTTGGGTAGCAGCCCGTCAACAAGCCGGCACGAGATGGAGAACAGACCGGCGAAGGAACATGGAAGTCGGTTAGTTTCATGCCCTCGATTGCCAACTGGTCAAGATGAGGTGTCTTGATACTGGTTGAACCATAACAGCCGAGATCACCATAACCTTGATCATCCGTAAAAATAATAATCACATTGGGGTCCCGTGCATTCGATGAGCACACCAACATCCCGAATATCAAACAGCTCAGCAGTCGTTTCATAGTATAGCCGATACGTTGGCGTTTCATGCTGAGTTTCACCTCATCTGAGACTTTCTTCAGCAGAACCCAGAATCTGAAACTGCGATGAGCGAAGCCGTCCTCATTTCAGACTCAGCATCACTTCGCCCACACGTGTCAGGCCACGCAATCCATCAAGCGCTGTCGAGCCAGCGCACTCCAAAAAAAACCCGGCAGCGCCTATGAGGGCGTGCCGGGTTGAAAAGTAATGAAGCAAAGCCGTTAAGCACTCACTTCCTCGGAAGGAGGTGTGTCGTCTTCACCTGCCTGATCGACCGTCGGGGTGATCGGAAGATCCTCTGGCGTTTCCGTGCCTTCGCCATCAACGAGGTCTTTTTCCTCTGGCTCCGGTTGGATGGGCTCGGGTTCTTCGACCGTAAACTCGATCTGGGTGTCGCGGTGCTGGTGGAAGCCAGTTCCGGCAGGAATGAGGTGACCCATGATCACGTTTTCCTTGAAGCCACGGAGGTGGTCCACACGACCCACGGTAGAGGCGTCGGTCAGCACACGGGTGGTGTCCTGGAACGATGCGGCGGAGATAAACGACTCAGTCTCAAGTGATGCCTTGGTGATACCAAGCAACACAGGCTCTGACTCGGCTGGCGCGCCACCCTGGGCGAGCACATCCTCGTTGGCCTTCTTGAAGGTGACTCGGTCCACCTGGTCACCCCAGAGGAATTCAGTATCGCCGGGTTCGGTGATCTTCACCTTGCGCAGCATCTGACGAATCACGATCTCGATGTGTTTATCGTTAATTTCCACACCCTGCAGACGGTAAACCCGCTGCACTTCATCCGTGAGGTGTTCCTGAAGAGCCTGGGCACCACATGCCTCGAGCAAGTCATCCGGGGAAACCGGACCTTCGGTAATTTGATCACCGCGCTGGAGGATGTCGCCTTCACCCACAATGATGTGTTTACCCATCGGGACGAGGTGATCGGCGTGTTCGCCGGTTTCCATATCCGTGACAATCACCTTCTTCTTACCACGCACGTTCGGTCCATAAGAGACTTCACCCGTGATCTTGGCAATGGTGCAGGCATCCTTCGGACGACGGGCTTCAAAGAGCTCGGCAATCCGTGGAAGACCACCGGTGATGTCACCGGTCTTGGCAATCTTACGCGGTGTCCGGGCAAGTTGGGCACCTCCCTTGACCTTGGATCCCTCCTTAACGGAAAGGTGGGCCCCAACTGGAATGGAGTAACTGGCCAACACATCGGAGGTCTTCGGATCAACGATCACAATCTGCGGGTGCAGATCTTCCTTGTGCTCGGTAACCAACATACCTTTTTTACCGGTTTGTTTGTCGGTCTCCGACTGAATGGTAATGCCCTTGATCATATCGCGGAATTCGATCTTACCGGCTTTCTCGGTAAGAATCGGCACGTTGTATGGATCCCAGGTCACAAAGGCAGTGCCTTTCTTCACCTGCTCACCATCAGGGATGGTGATAACGGATCCGATCACAAGGTTGTAGGACTCAAGCTCGAGACCGTTCTTATCGCGGATCAGGATGGAGCCCTTCTTGTTCAGAGCAACAAAGTTACCATCAGCGTCCTTCACTGCACGCACGTCCTTGTAAACAACGGTTCCGCTGTGCTTAGCCTTGATAATCGGCTGCTTGAAGGAGGATGAAGCCACACCACCAACGTGGAATGTCCGCATGGTCAGCTGGGTTCCTGGCTCACCGATCGACTGAGCGGCAATAATACCGACAGCCTCACCGATCTTGGCAACCTTACCTGTGGCAAGGTTCAAGCCGTAACACT
Organism: Oceaniferula marina; assembly: GCF_013391475.1. Classification (NCBI taxonomy): domain Bacteria; kingdom Pseudomonadati; phylum Verrucomicrobiota; class Verrucomicrobiia; order Verrucomicrobiales; family Verrucomicrobiaceae; genus Oceaniferula; species Oceaniferula marina. Next base: position 624,152 of record NZ_JACBAZ010000004.1, read on the forward strand.
TTTGACAGCATCCGCGGTCAGCTTCACAAGTCAGGGCCGAACGGATCTTCAAACGCTCAACACCGAGGTCTTCAATCTTGTTCGCTTCCTTCTCACCAATGATTTGACCGACGGCAACGATCACTTCCCCACTTACTGGGTCGGTGACTTTCTCACCGGAAACACGGCCGAGGATACGGGAAGACAGCGAAGCTGCTTCCTCGTCGTTCTCAATGATCGGAGTGGCGGTGATCGTGTTGACCGTTCCGCAGTCTTCTTCAAAGACGATCACGTCCTGGGAGACATCGACCAGCTTACGGGTCATGTACCCGGAGTCAGCCGTCTTCAGAGCGGTATCGGCCAATCCCTTACGGGCACCGTGGGTGGAAATGAAGTATTCCAGCACCGACAGACCTTCACGGAAGTTTGAAGTAATCGGACGTTCGATAATGTCACCGGACGGCTTGGCCATCAGACCTCGCATTCCCGAAAGCTGCTTAATCTGCTGCTTGTTACCCCGGGCGCCGGAGTCAACCATCAGGAAGAGCGGGTTAGCGCGGACATCACCTGCATTGTGCTCCAACTTACGGTAGAGCGCATCGGCGATGTTATCGGATGCGTGGGTCCAAATGTCGATCACCTGCTGGTAGCGCTCGTTATCGGTGATCACACCGTTACGGTACTGCTTGGTGACTTTTTCCACCTCGGCGTAGGCATTTTTGAGTTCCTGCTTCTTCTCCTCGGGGATATCCATGTCAATGATACCAATCGAGATACCGGAGCGGGATGCCTCCTTGAATCCGAGTGTCTTGAGATCGTCAAGCACCTGAACGGTTGTGGTCTGCCCTGCCACCTGGTGACAGCGACGGATAATCTCACCAATCTGGCCTTTACCGACGTTGAAGTTCACAAAACCAAGACCTGATGGCCAGATTTCATTGAATCGGACACGACCAGGAGTGGTCTCGATGATCTTCTTCTCATTGTCACCGAAGAACTTACCTTCGCTGCCGTAGTCCGGGTTGCGGAGACGGATCCAGTCGTGGTAATTCACCTTGCGGGATGCAATGGCAAACTCAACCTCGGTTGTGCTCTCGAACAAGGGAAGGTGCACGTCCTTACGGTCCTCAAGTTCCTTGGCAGTCAACTGACGTGCGTAGGTGAGGTAGTAGGTTCCCAGAATGATATCCTGGGATGGCACCGTAATGGGCTTACCACTGGCTGGAGAGAACAAGTTGTTCGGGGCCAACATCAGCTGACGAGCTTCCATCTGAGCTTCCACGGAAAGTGGAACGTGCACAGCCATCTGGTCACCGTCAAAGTCGGCGTTGAAGGCGGTACAAACGAGCGGGTGAACACGGATCGCAGAACCTTCGATAAGAACAGGCTCGAATGCCTGGATCGAAAGACGGTGCAAGGTGGGGGCACGGTTCAGAAGAACCGGATGTCCCTTAATCACTTCTTCAAGGATATCCCAGACTTCGGTGGTTTTGCGGTCAATCATCTTCTTGGCGCTCCGGACAGTGTGGCAGTAGCCAAGGTCCTTAAGGCGACGGATGATGAAGGGCTCAAACAAGGTAAGCGCCATCTTCTTGGGAAGACCACACTGGCCGAGCTTCAGGTCAGGTCCAACCACAATCACAGAACGGCCGGAATAATCGACGCGCTTACCGAGCAGGTTCTGACGGAAACGTCCACCCTTACCCTTGAGCATGTCGGACAGAGACTTCAGCGCGCGGTTACCAGCACCAGTTACGGCACGACCGTGACGACCATTGTCAAACAAGGCGTCCACAGCTTCCTGCAACATCCGCTTCTCGTTCCGGATAATCACGTCCGGGGTCTTGAGCTTGAGCAGGTTCTTGAGTCGGTTGTTCCGGTTGATCACACGACGGTAGAGGTCGTTGAGGTCGGATGTGGCAAAGCGACCACCTTCGAGCGGCACCAGCGGACGCAGGTCCGGTGGGATCACAGGTAGCACATTCATGATCATCCACTCGGGACGGGAATGCGACTGCGAGAATCCGCGGGCCAGCTTAATCCGCTTGGCGAGCTTCTTCTTGGTTTGCTTCGAGCGGGTGTTGAGGATTTCCTCCTCCAATTGCACGGTCAGTTCATCCAGCTTCACTTGGGAAAGCAATGACTGGAGGGCTTCGGCGCCCATCTCGGCTTTGAAGTTTCCTTCACCGTAGGCATCTTCCGCGTCATAGAGGTCGTTTTCGCTCAGCAGCTGACCGAGTTGGAGCTCGGACGATCCGATATCGGTAACAACGTAGTCTTCGTAGTAAATGATACGCTCGAGTTGACGGGCGGCGAGATCAAGGATCAGGCCGATCCGGCTGGGCATACACTTGTAGAACCAGATGTGGGAAACCGGCACGGCCAGTTCGATGTGGCCCATACGCTCGCGACGAACACGGGAAAGAGTCACCTCCACACCGCAGCGGTCACAGACGACGCCTTTATGTTTGATGCGCTTGTATTTTCCGCAAGCACACTCCCAGTCCCGGGTGGGTCCGAAAATTCGCTCACAGAACAGACCTCCTTTTTCAGGTTTAAAGGTCCGGTAGTTGATGGTTTCAGGGTTGAGCACCTCACCGCTGGACCAGCTCCGGATGGTTTCCGGTGCTGCTACAGTAATGGCGACATGATCAAACTGTTCGGGCTTATCATTGACCCCGAAGAGTTCACGCAGGTTAGTTTCAACGCTCATGAGAAATAAGTTATCAGTTAATTGTTATTAGTTAATTGGTCGCGCCGCTTTGGGGAGCGGCGAGTGTTGTTGGTTACTGCGATTAGAGTGTAAGGTCGTCGAGGCTGAATTCGGAACCGCCCTGCTTTGGAGCGCCACCCGTTCCAGGGCGGACATCCAGACAGAGTGACTGCATTTCCTTCATCAGGACGTTGAAGGATTCCGGCGTGCCGGCCTCCAAGGTGTTGTCCCCTTTGACGATGGCTTCGTAAATCCGCGTGCGCCCTTGGACGTCATCGGACTTAACCGTAAGAATCTCCTGGAGGGTGTAAGCGGCACCGTAAGCTTCGAGTGCCCAGACCTCCATCTCACCGAATCGCTGACCACCATACTGGGCCTTACCACCAAGCGGCTGCTGGGTGACCAGACTGTAGGGACCAACGGCACGGGCGTGAATCTTGTCGGCAACCAGGTGACCGAGTTTGAGCATGTAAATCATGCCAACCACAACCGGGTTCTGGAAGGCTTCCCCTGTGCGACCATCATAGAGAGTCGACTTACCAGCGGTGGAACCATCCTTGCCGTCACCAATCCAGGTGAAGCCATCGGTTGGTTTCTCATCCTTCTTACGCTTACGGGCTTTACCGTTTTCGCCGACCATTTCAAATCCGTCGACTTTTTTGGCTTCGCCCATGAACTTCCAGATTTCATCCTCGGGGATACCGTCGAAAATCGGAGTCGCTACGGTAAATCCAAGCGCCTTGGCTGCAACACCGAGGTGGGTTTCCAGCAGCTGTCCAACGTTCATCCGGGACGGCACACCAAGTGGGTTCAAACAGATCTCGACCGGCGTTCCATCCTCGAGGAATGGCATATCGGCTTCGGGAACGATGGTCGCAACCACCCCTTTGTTTCCGTGACGTCCGGCCATCTTGTCACCAACGCTGAGCTTACGCTTGGCAGCGATGAAGACTTTGACTTCCTTGACAGCGCCGGGATCGACTTCCTCACCGCTCTCAAGCTGGTCAAGACGACGCTCACGGTCGGTGTCCAACTCGGAGAAACGTCCCTCAAAGGAGGAAATGATCTCAAGGATCTTGTTCCGGATTGGGGAAGGATCGATTTCGATGTGATCAAAGATCGCGGCAAGCTTGCGCAGAAGCGTCTTGGTGATCTTACGGTTGGCAGGAATGATGATCTCACCACTTTGGGCGTTCACCACATCCAGAGGAATCTTCTCACCCAGCAGGATGTCGGAAAGCTTCTCCGTCAACTGTTCGGTCAGGCGGTCTTTCTTCTTCTTGTAGTCATCGTTGATTTTCTTGACCTGCTTCTTGAGCTTGGTGGGGTCGAGCTCATTCTCACGCTTACGCGCAAGTCCGTGGGTCACGATCCGAATATCCTGAACGATACCGACACATCCGGAAGGAACACGCAGTGAGGTGTCCTTCACATCTGCGGCTTTTTCACCGAAGATGGCACGCAACAGGCGCTCTTCAGGGGCAAGCTCGGTTTCGGACTTCGGAGTGATTTTACCAACGAGAATGTCGCCAGGCTTCACCTCCGCACCGATGCGGATGATGCCGTCGTGGTCGAGGTTTCTCAAAGCTTCATCACCGACGTTCGGGATATCACGGGTAATTTCTTCAGGTCCGAGCTTGGTGTCACGGGCGACACACTCGAACTCAGAAATGTGGATGGAGGTAAAGACATCTTCCTTCACCACTTTTTCGGAAATCACGATGGCATCCTCAAAGTTGTATCCATTCCATGGCATGAAGGCCACCAGCACGTTGCGTCCGAGGGCCAACTCACCACCTTCGGTGTTTGGTCCGTCGGCGAGCACATCACCAGTCTTCACCTTGTCTCCTCGGTTGATGATCGGCTTCTGGTTCATGCAGGTTCCGGAGTTGGAACGCATGAACTTACGCATCGGATAAGCGAAGATCCCTTTGGCAGGATTGCTCTTCACCGCGGTCATGTCGCTGAGGAATTTCTCATCGGAAAGCGGTAATTCACCATCTTTGGTGGTGATGATCACCTCGGCGGTGGCAGCTGCCACGATGCCGTCGGCTTCGGCCACAACCACAGCGCGGGAGTCTTCCGCAGCCTTGGCTTCGAGTCCGGTTCCGACCAGTGGGGCATCAGAGATCAACAATGGCACCCCCTGGCGTTGCATGTTTGCACCCATCAATGCGCGGTTGGCGTCATCGTGCTCAAGGAAAGGAATAATACCGGCGGCCACGGAAACGAGCTGTTTCGGTGACACATCCATGTATTCCACCGTGTTGGGATCCACTTCGATAAACTCACCACGCTCACGGGCGGTGATTTTTTCGGTCAGGAAGTTCCCATCCTTGTCGATCGGGTTGTTTGCCTGGGCAATCAGGAAGTCTTCCTCCTGGTCAGCAGTTACATACTCGATCTGGTTGGTCACCTTACCATCCTTCACCCGGCGGTAGGGAGTCTCGATAAATCCAAACTCGTTGATGCGTGCGTAGGTGCAGAGTGAGTTGATCAGACCAATGTTGGGGCCCTCAGGAGTCTCAATCGGGCAAATACGACCGTAGTGCGAGGTGTGAACGTCACGCACCTCGAATCCGGCGCGGTCTCGGTTCAGACCACCAGGTCCGAGAGCGGAAAGACGACGTTTGTGAGTCAGCTCAGCCAGTGGGTTCGTCTGGTCCATGAACTGAGACAACTGACTGCGACCAAAGAAATCGCGAATCACAGCACTCAGGGCTTTCGGGTTGATCAGCTTCTGAGGTGTCATGCCCTCAAGGTTGACATCAAACAGAGTCATACGCTCTTTGACCAAGCGCTCGGTGCGGGCAAGACCCACGCGGCACTGGTTACCGAGCAATTCACCCACGGCACGCACACGGCGTGATCCAAGGTGGTCGATATCGTCGAGCATGCCGTCGCCTTTCTTCAGGCCAAGCAAGTATTTGACAGCACCGAGGAAGTCTTCAGGCACCATGATCCGAGCGTTCGAATCGATGTTGAGTTTGAGCTTCTGGTTAATTTTATAACGACCGACGCGTGTGAGGTCGTAACGTTTCTCGTCGAAGAACAGGCGGTGAAGCAGGGCCTTCGAGTTGGTGCTGGTTGGAGGATCACCAGGGCGTAACTTACGATAAATGTCCTTCAGGGCGGACTCTTCATCATGCGCGGGGTCTTTTTTGAGGGATTTCAGCAGCACTTCGTCTTCGCGTCCGTCAATCACCTCGATGTGCTTGTGCCCGAGTTCCATCAGGGTGCGAACCACACCAATGGTCAGTGGCTCATAGGCCTTGGCAATGACAATCTCATCGTCGAGAATGTCTTCGAATGGAAGCTTGTTGGCGAGTTCCTCTTCGTCGAGTTTCTCGCTGAGCTTGAGCTTTTCAATGTTGTAGAACTGCTCGCAAAGGTCGCGGTCCGTTGGCCATCCCATGGCACGCAAGAAGGTCGTAGCGAGGAACTTCCGGCGGCGGCGGCGGCGGTCAAGGTAGACGTAGAGCAGGTCGTTGGTGTCAAACTGGGTCTCAAGCCAGGATCCGCGGTCAGGAATGATCCGGAACGAATGCAGTGTCTTGCCATTCAAGTGCTGCGATGTTTCGAAGCAAATACCAGGCGAACGGTGAAGCTGGGAAACGATCACGCGCTCAGCGCCGTTAATCACAAAGGTTCCACGGCGGGTCATCATCGGCATTTCGCCCATGTAGACTTTTTCTTTTTTATTTCCAGACTCATCCTTGAGCTTGAACGTCACATAGAGGGCGGCACTGAAGGTCTCCCCCGTTTGCAAGGATTCCAGAGCTGTGGATTTGGGCTCTTGAATCTCATAAGAAATGAATTCCAAAGTAATTGCCTCATCATAGCTTTTGATGGGGAAAATTTCACGGAATACTGCCTGAAGTCCATAGTCCTCACGCTGCGAAGCGGGGATGGATTTTTGCAAAAAGTCCTCGTAGGACTTGCTTTGAACCTCGATCAAATTCGGGGGTTCGATAACTTCCTCAATCGTTCCGTAGTAGCGTCGTTCGGCCATAATAAATAGTGGGTATGAGCTTGGTTGGGCTGTGTATACACGGAAAAACACGCGTGTTTTTTAGAGAACTGCCGAGAGGCAGATTTGCCCGCACTGTTACCAGTCCGGGCGATTCTCATGACGCGATGTCTTTCAGTAATATTTTATTGGGTGGTTTCCAGGAAACGTCTTTCCCGGGTTCTTGAGCGGATTTCAAACATATCCATCCTGTCGACTGGGTGGTTATGTCTGAAGGCCGCTCATAGAACGGTGTGCTTTGCTTGTTTTGAAAAAGTCGTCAGTGCCTACGTTTGACCTTTCGGTTTTTTGTGATGGCTTGCAGACTTGTTTGAATGGTAATGAGCTGGATCGATGGCTGACCTGTGTGTGGTGGATGGTAATCCAGGGCCACCACACACAAAGAAAGCCTTTGATGTGTAGAATTGGGATCTACTTAAGCTCAACCTTGGCACCAGCTTCTTCAAGCGCAGCCTTGGCTTTTTCAGCGTCTTCCTTGGAAGCGCCTTCAAGGACGGGTGCAGGTGCACTCTCGACCAGCTTCTTAGCGTCAGCAAGTCCAAGTCCGGTAGCGATGCCACGGACGGCCTTAATGACAGCGATCTTACCGGCTCCGGCGTCAGTAAGGACGACGTCGAATTCGGTTTTTTCCTCGGCAGCTTCAGCAGCGGCACCAGGTGCAGCAACTGCAACAGCAGCAGCAGGAGCGGCGGCGGAAACGCCCCACTCTTCTTCGAGGGATTTTACAAGCTCAGCGGCTTCAAGCACGGTGAGTTTGCCCAGTTCTTCAGCGATTTTAGTAATATCAGCCATTGTTTTATTCTCCTAGTTGGTTTCGTCGCGCCCGGAGCTTCCGGACATTTCAGCTCTTATGCCTAAGATCCGACGATGGAACCTTATTTGTATCAGGTGCTACTCTGGAGGGAGTAACACCATCCGTTCAGATTGTTGTTGTAAACATGCTCAGCCGGCTTGAGCCAACTGAGCATGGAAATGATTAAGCTTCGTCTCCGTGCTTCGCCTTGATGACGCGAGCAAGAGATGCAGCTGGCTCGTTGATCGTGCGCACCAGCTTGGAGGCAGGAGCGTTGATGACACCGAGCAACTGGGCGAGCAGAACTTCGCGAGACGGAAGGTCGGCCAGAGCCTTGACTTGGTCAGAGTCGATCACATCGCCGTCGAGGATACCGACTTTGACGTCCAGCTTCTTGGATTTCTTAGCGAACTCCTTCACAGCCTTGGCTGCGGCGCAAACATCGGATTCGCCGGTGACGAATGCGGTTTGTCCGAGCAGCTGATCGCTGATGTCGGGTAATTCTGCATTTTCAAGCGCTTTGCGCATGTAAGTGTTCTTGGCAACGTGGCACTCGGCTCCGTTTTCGCTCAGGTTACCGCGGAGTTCATTGAACTCGGGCACGGTCATACCGGTGTAATCAACCACCAGAACGAAAGGCGATGAGTTAACGCGCTCAAAAAGCTCGTCGATGATGTACTTCTTATCAGGATTCATGGTCTCTTTCTCCTTGGTTGGTTAGTTGATAGCGTAAAGGGATGACTCAAGAGCAACTCCAGGGGACATACATGCCGCGATGGTGACGTTCTGAATATAGTTCCCTTTGGCGGATGCAGGCTTGGCTTTGACCAAACTTTCGATCAGGGCGTTGGCATTCTCGATGATCTTGTCATTGTCGAAGGATGCCTTGCCAATAGCAGCAGAAACGTTGCCATTTTTGTCGAGTTTGTAGTCGATCCGACCAGCTTTCACAGCTTGCACAGCCGCGGCAGTGTCTTCGGTGACAGTCCCGGTCTTCGGGTTAGGCATCAGACCGCGTGGTCCGAGCACACGGGCGATCTTACGAACTTCGAGCATCGCATCAGGAGTGGCGACGGCAGCATCGAAATCGGTGAATCCACCTTGCACTTTCTTAATCAAGTCCTCAAGTCCGACTTCGTCAGCTCCAGCATCCTGGGCTGCTTTGGCGGCGTCGCCCTGGGCGAACACAACGACCTTGACTTGCTTACCGGTGCCGTGTGGCAGGGCCACAGAGCCACGGACCATCTGGTCGCTCTTGCGGGGGTCGACCCCGAGTTTGAATGAAAGCGTGACAGTGGCGTCAAACTTAGGTGCGGGGAAGCTCTTGATGACTCCCACCGCGTCTTCGAGGCCGTATTGCTTGTCGGAATCGACAAGCTCGGCCGCCTTTTGGTAGCGTTTGCTTTTCTTGCTCATGGTTTTGGTTGCAGTGCGGGCGGAGCGGATCATGATCCGGCTCCTCCTGCGGGTTTGGTTTTGGTAGTTCCGGTAGAAACCGTTACTACAAATTACATTCCGGTGACTTCAAGTCCCATCTGGCGAGCGGTGCCAGCCAAAATCTTAGCTGCTTGCTCGGGGTCGTTGGTGTTGAGGTCGGAAATTTTGATGTTCACAACTTCCATCAGTTGTTCTTTGGAGATGGTGCCGCACTTGGTTTTGTTTGGCTCTCCGGATCCCGAAGCGATCTTGGCTGCTTTCTTCAAAAGAACGGCTGCCGGTGGCTGCTTGGTGATAAAGGTGAACGAAGCGTCTTTGTAGACCGTGATGACCGTGGGAAGGAGGTCACCAGCTTGTTTTTGAGTCGCGGCATTAAAGTCCTTACAGAACTGCATGATGTTCACTCCTGCCTGACCGAGTGCCGGTCCAACGGGTGGTGATGGGTTTGCTTGTCCTGCCTGAATTTGCAGTTTGAGGACGGATTTAACTTCCTTGGCCATGGTGGTGTTACTTGGTTAATTAGTTGGTATGGTTAAATGATTCCGCTATTTCGCGGCAACATTAGAGATTGTTGGCTTAGCCTTTTTCAACTTGCCAGGCTTCGAGTTCCACGGGAGTGGCCCGACCGAAAATGGTCACCGAGACGAGCAACTTACCGGTATCGTGGTCGATTTCTTCGATGACACCTGTCTGACCCTCAAATGGTCCGTCGTTGACACTGACGGTATCGCCGATTTCAAAGCTGATGGCTGGGCGGATGCTTTCTTCGCGCTCTTTGATCTGGTTGAGCATGCCGTCCACCTCACGTTGACGCATGGGGAGTGGCTTGTCCTTGGTGCCGGCAAAACCAATCACGCCGTCCATCTCCTTGATAAAATACCATGAACGATCCACCAGACTTCCGTCTTCTTGGAAGAGCTTCATGTTGACGATGATGTATCCGGGGAAGAACTTGCGTTTGGTTTCGATTTTTTTACCTTTACGGTTTTCTTCAACTCGCTCCTGGGGAACAAGCACTTCGAAGATCAAGTCGCCCATCTCTTCCGCCTCGACTTGGCGTTGAATACGATCTCGCACTTTCTGCTCCTGTCCGGAGAGAACGTGAACGACAAACCATTGTTTGCGGGCTTCGGGAAAGGCTGGCATGAATTAAATGGGTGGTAAAAGTGAATCTAAGGATTTTAAAACCGTGCCTGTCAGGTGCATTCTCGATGCACAAACAGGTAAGGGCTTGGGGACGAATCCGTGTTACTGGCCGATGCTGGTCAGGAGGCCGAGAAGCTTGGTCGAGATAACGTCAAACAAGGAAACGTATCCGGCGAGCAAGATCATGGCTACGAGCACCACGATGGTTGAGTCAACCAACTCCTTGTACTTTTGGAACCCTTTTGCCTTCGGGTCATTATCCCAAGGCCAGGATGCCTTGCGGAGTTCGGCTTTCACTTCGTGAATAAAGGTGGCGATTTTCCTGAACATGCTACTCTGATGGATGCTTTTGCCGGCAAGTTTGATCCTTTGCCGGTTCGGCTGCTGAATTTTTGGGGATTCTGATGTGATGTAAAAAGCTGGCAGGGAAGACAGGACTCGAACCTGCAACTTTCGGTTTTGGAAACCGACGCTCTACCAATTGAACTACTTCCCTGTGGTGCTTTGCTTTTGCTGTGTCTGCCGTTTTCGATTTCGCCTCTGTAGAAACTCTATCTTAAACGTATCGACACTTTCTTTTTGAGGCGATTGAAGGGCACCCGGTCTCAGACCGAGTGCCCCTGAAAACCAGCCTCACGGCAATCTCGATGAAGAGTTCGCCGTTTGGACTAAATTGAATTAGTCGAGGATGTCGGCCACACGACCAGCACCAACGGTGCGGCCACCTTCGCGGATAGCGAAGCGCATGGCTTTTTCCATAGCGATCGGAGTGATGAGCTCGACTTCAAGAGAAATGTTGTCACCAGGCATCACCATCTCAACGCCTTCAGGAAGCTTGATGCTACCAGTCACGTCTGTCGTACGGAAATAGAACTGAGGACGGTAGTTGCTGAAGAATGGTGTGTGGCGGCCACCTTCATCCTTGCTCAGGACGTAGATTTCACCAGTGAACTTGGTGTGTGGGGTCACAGAACCCTTCTTGGCGATCACCTGACCACGCTCAAGGTCGTCTTTCTTAAGACCACGCATGAGGAGACCAACGTTGTCACCTGCACGACCTTCGTCGAGAAGCTTACGGAACATTTCGATGTCGGTAACGGTGGTGGTTTGAGTTGGGCGGATACCCACGATCTCAACCTCTTCCATCTTCTTAACGATACCACGCTCAACACGTCCGGTAGCAACGGTTCCACGACCTTCGATCGAGAACACGTCCTCGATAGGCATGAGGAAGTCTTGGTCGACTGGGCGCTCTGGCTCAGGAATGTAGCTGTCAACAGCTTCCATGAGCTTAAGGATGTTTGCTTTCTGGTCTTCGTCACCTTCAGCAGCCTTAAGAGCGGAACCAGCGATGATTGGAATTTCATCACCAGGGAATTCGTAGTCGCTAAGAAGCTCACGAATCTCCATCTCAACGAGCTCAAGAAGCTCTTCGTCGTCAACCTGGTCGGTTTTGTTCATGAAAACAACCAGCGCAGGAACACCCACCTGACGAGCAAGCAGGATGTGCTCACGAGTCTGAGGCATCGGGCCGTCAGCAGCGGAACACACAAGAATGGCTCCGTCCATCTGAGCAGCACCGGTGATCATGTTCTTCACATAGTCGGCGTGACCAGGGCAGTCCACGTGTGCGTAGTGACGGTTTGCCGTCTCATACTCAACGTGTGCTGTAGAAATTGTAATACCACGCTCACGCTCTTCAGGTGCAGCGTCGATTTCGTCGTATGCTTTTGCTTCACCTCCTTGCTGCTCAGCAAGAACATTGGTGATAACTGCAGTCAGAGTAGTTTTACCGTGGTCAACGTGACCAATGGTGCCGACGTTTACGTGCGGCTTATTCCTTTCAAATGCTTCTTTAGCCATGATTTTGTGTTTGGTTGATTCCCTTACGGGTTGCTGGTTTTTCTTGTTGGGCGGCCCCGGCTTTATGAAAGCTGAAACCTGAGGTTGTTTATTCTCCGGGCTGGAGCTCTTGAGCGGATTTGAACCGCCGACCTCGTCCTTACCAAGGACGCGCTCTACCCCTGAGCTACAAGAGCTTTACGCTCGACTCTCTTCCCCTCGAAACCCATTCGATCCCCTCGCGACCCACACGCCGAAACGCATGGAAAATCAAGGAGCTCGCACGACTTACCGTGGGAAAGCGGGCGGCAAACTAGCAGAGAACGCACGTCTGTCAAAAAAAAACTCTCCCTATTTCATTTTTTTTTGCCAAATATTCGAAATATCGTGAAGCCCAACCTATCAGTAAAGAGATGCTAATAATTAGTATTAATTAACAAAGGGCCGGGAGACCTTGTTTATACCAAGTTAGATCGAGCCGTTGATTCCAACACCTAGCAGATCCGCACCACCGCTGGCCTCACCCGCCCACCCCCGCCGTTTTCTGTGACATCATTACCGTACAATCGAATTCAGAGCCCTAAATTCAGAGCCCAATTGCCCCGGGGCGTCGAGAGGTTTACCCATCCGCGCGAGGATCGAGCCAGCAGACTAAGATTTCAAAAACAACCGTTCTATTTTTGCCATCTCCCGGGCTTTCTGCTTGAGTGAGCTCATGGCCTTGATTCTTGCTGATATCACAACCAATACAGAACTCGACCTTTTACCCATCCTAATCGGCATGCTCGGAGGGCTCGCACTCTTCCTCTTTGGAATGGAGCAAATGTCGACGGCTTTGAAAGCCATCGCCGGAGACGGGCTGCGTAAAATCCTGGCCAAGCTCACCACGAACCGATTCACGGGAGCCGCGGCAGGAGCGATTGTCACTTCAATCATCCAGTCATCTTCAGTTACCACGGTGCTGGTCGTCGGCTTTATTTCAGCCGGGTTGATGAACTTCAGCCAATCCATCGGCATCATCATGGGAGCCAATGTGGGCACAACGATGACGGCTCAAATCATCGCCTTTAAAGTAACCAAGTATGCACTTCTTCTGATTGGCACCGGATTCTCCCTTTCCTTTTTCTTCAAAAATGAACGCCTCAAACATTACGGGAATATGATCATGGGGCTGGGCCTGATCTTTTATGGTATGCAGCTCATGGGTGACAGCACAGCCCCCCTGCAAACCTTCGCCCCCTTCATTGATTTTATGAAGAACATGGACTCGCCCTTGATGGGTATCGCATTTGGAGCCCTGTTCACAGCCTTGGTCCAAAGCTCTTCAGCAACGACCGGTATTGTCATCGTTCTCGCGACACAAGGGTTCTTATCCCTGGATGCCGGCATAGCTCTGATTTTCGGTGCCAATATCGGGACCTGCTTCACCGCCTGGCTTGCCTCTCTCGGTAAGTCCATAGAAGCCAAACGGGCAGTCGCCGTCCACATCATCTTCAACATCGCAGGCGTCGTCCTCTGGTTCTTCTTCATCCCCCAACTGGCCGAAGTCGTGCGAAACATCTCACCCCAGGCCGCAGCACTGGAAAAAACCGCTCGCCTCGCCGCAGAGACACCACGTCAAATTGCCAACGCCCACACGATTTTCAATGTAACCAACACCTTCGTCTTCATTTGGCTCGTCCACCCCCTCGCCCGCTTCATCCTGCGCCTGATCCCTGACGCCCCGGCCTCGCCCGATAAGCAAGATAAAACCTATGAACCCAAGTATCTCGATGAAAGCCAGCTACAAACCCCCGCCCTTGCTCTGGAATCCATCCGACTCGAGCTCATCCGCATGGGGAGTTCCACCCTGAATATCACCCACAAGGCAATCGACACCGTGATCCGGGGAGATGAACAGGCAATGAAGAACCTGCGGGATATGGACAATATCGTCGATAGCCTCCATGCCGCCATTCTGAGCTACCTCGGCAAACTCTCATCCCAAGCACTCGATGAAAAACAAGCTGCCGCGATGCATCGCTACCTCTCGGCAGCCAATTACCTCGAAAACATCGGCGACATGGTCGAAACCAATCTGGTCGAGGCCGGCTACGACCGACTCGAAACCGGACTACAAATCAGCCAGGCGACTCAGGACGTGCTGGCCCATTTCCATACCGAAGTCAGCGAATCCGTCAAACAGGCCATTGATGCCCTGGTCGATAACGACCACCACATCGCGAGCGAAGTGATTCACGCCAAACCCCATATATCACACTTGGCCAACGAGGCGGAAAAACACCTCTCCCGCCGGCTTACAGCAAAGGAACCCCAACGCGTCGTCGCCTTCCATCTCGAGTCCGAGATTATCGAGCATCTAAAGCGGATGTATTATTTCGCCAAACGCATCGCCAAGCTTGTAGATACGGAATAGGTTAAAACAAACCTATCACCTTACCATCGTCATCGAGGTCAATCCGGTTTGCGGCCGGCACTTTGGGCAGCCCCGGCATCGTCATCACATCACCACAGAGAATAATGACGAATTCAGCACCTGCTGCGAGGCGAACTTCCCGGATTTTGACCACATGTCCCTCGGGAGCTCCGAGCAATTTGGGATCGGTGGAAAATGAAAACTGAGTTTTGGCCACACAGATCGGATAGTGGCCGAAACCCTCATCCTGAAGACGCTTAATCTGGTTGCGCACCTTGGTATCTGCCACCACCTCGCTTGCACCGTAGATTTTTTTCGCCACAGCCTCCATTTTCCCCCACAAAGGTGTATCGTCTTCGTAAACAAACTTAAAATCTGCGGGGCAATGTTCGAGAACGTTAAGCACGGCCTTCGCCATATCCTCAGCCCCCTCACCACCCTTGGCCCAGTGCTCGGATAACACCACATCGACCTGAAGGTGTGCCAACTTTTTACGAAGCAAGTCGATCTCGGCCTCGGTATCTGCGGTGAAGCGGTTGATCGCCACCACGCAGGGAAGTCCGAAGTTCTCACGCAGGTTGCGAACGTGCCTCTCCAGGTTTTTAATCCCCTTCTCAAGAGCCACCAGGTTTTCTTCCGCCAAATCTTTGACGGCAACTCCCCCGTGGTATTTCAAGGCCTTAATGGTCGCGACCAAAACCGAAGCATCCGGACGGATCCCGGACTTTCGGCATTTGATATCGATGAATTTCTCCGCTCCAAGGTCCGCCCCGAAGCCAGCCTCTGTCACCACATAGTCAGCCAATTTCAGAGCCGATTTCGTAGCGATCACCGAGTTACAACCGTGTGCAATATTCGCAAACGGACCACCGTGAATAATCGCCATATTCCCCTCCAGCGTTTGCACCAGGTTCGGCTTAAACGCATCCTTCAAAAGAACGGTCATCGCGCCATGTGCATCCAGATCACGGGCACGAATCGGCTTCCGCTCACGCGTATAACCCACAATGATATTCCCAAGTTTTTCCTTGAGCTCCTTGATGGATGTCGCCAAACAGAAAATCGCCATGACTTCGCTGGCCACGACGATGTCAAATCCGTCGGTCCGGGGGTAACCATTGTTCAATCCACCCAAGGCAACCGTGATTTCGCGCAAGGATCGGTCATTCATATCCACCACCCGCTTCCAAGTCACGCGGCGCTGGTCGATCTGCAACAGGTTGCCGTGATGGATATGGTTATCCACCATCGCAGCCAGCAAGTTGTTCGCCAAGCCAATGGCGTGAAAATCACCGGTAAAATGCAAGTTGATGTCTTCCATTGGCAGCACCTGGGAATATCCGCCACCGGCAGCACCACCTTTCATTCCGAAACAAGGCCCAAGTGACGGCTCCCGCAAACAAACGACCGCCTTTTTACCCAAGCGGTTCAAAGCATCCGTCAGACCCACGCTGGTCGTGGTCTTCCCCTCTCCCGCCGGGGTCGGGCTGACAGCCGCCACGAGAATCAACTTACCATCAGGCCGGTCTTTCAAACTGTCGAGATACTCAAGCGAAAGCTTCGCCTTATAATGGCCATAAGGGTCGAGGTGCTCATCTGCTATCCCCAGTTTTTCTTCGGCCAATGTAGCGATGCGTTGCATCTCCGCCTTTTGCGCAATCTCAATATCAGTCATGCTGCGAAGCTACGGATTTGCTCTCAGAAAAAAAGGGAAATCTCTCGTCATTTTTGCCAATTCCTATGCGAATATCACCCAATCCGTCATACCCCTCGGAAAAAATCTTCGACTGCCACGTTGATCGCTTTCCACGCACCGGCAAAAACGCTATGTTGGGTGCTTATGCCAAACCCCGACAAGAACCTGCAAAAGCCTGCCCCTAAAATCGGCAAACCCAAAAACTACGCTGGAGGCAACCCGGCCGTTGCCTCCGCTATGCGGCATGTGCTCAAATCCGCCGGCCCCGTCCGTGGCACCAAGGCATTACTCGAACTCAACCAAATCGATGGGTTCGACTGCCCGAGCTGTGCCTGGCCGGACCCGGACGATGAACGCAGCCATGCCGAGTTCTGTGAAAATGGAGCCAAGGCCATCGCCTCCGAAGCCACAACCCGCCGGATCGAAAGAAGCTTTTTCCGCAAACACAGCATTGAAGAGCTCGCGAGCCAAAGCGATTACTGGCACGACCAACAAGGGCGGCTCACCGAACCCATGATCCTTCGTCAGGGAGATACCCATTACCACCCGATCTCCTGGGACGAGGCCTTTGCTTTAATCTCTTCCGAACTGCATAATTTACCGACACCGGACGATGCCATTTTCTACACCTCGGGTCGCACCAGTAACGAAGCGGCATTCCTCTATCAATTGTTTGCCCGGCATTTTGGCACCAACAACCTGCCTGACTGCTCCAACATGTGCCATGAGTCCAGCGGCACGGCAATGAAACAATCGGTTGGCGTTGGAAAGGGCACCGTTAGCCTGGATGACATCCATCAGGCGGACACCATCCTCTGCATCGGCCAAAACCCGGGCACCAACCACCCGAGGATGTTATCCACCTTAGAGACAGCCGTTCAAAATGGCGCCCGCATCATTGCCATCAACCCTCTGAAAGAGGCGGGACTCATCGGCTTTGCCCACCCGCAAAAAATCTCCGGAATGCTTGGCCAGTCCACCCCGCTGGCATCCCAATACCTCCAAGTGAAGGTCAACGGCGACCTGGCCCTCTTACGAGCCTTGGGCAAGGCCTTGTTCGAGCGGGAAGCAGCAACTCCCGGAAGCGTCATCGATCACGACTTCATCCAACAACACACCCAAGGCATTGAAGCCTACCAACAACGCTGCGAAGAAGCCAACTGGGATGAGCTTTGCACATTATCCGGAATCGACAAAGACAGCATCAACACCCTAGCAGACACCCTACTGCGAGGAGAGCGCAAACTCATCACCTGCTGGGCAATGGGTCTCACCCAGCATCGCAACGCGGTTGCCACGATCCGGGAAATCGCAAATCTTCACTTTCTATTGGGAGCGCTTGGCCGCACCGGAGCCGGGCTCTGCCCGGTTCGGGGCCACAGCAACGTCCAAGGCGACCGGACCGTTGGTATTTATGAAAAAATGCCTGAGTCCTTTCTCAAGCGACTGGACGCAACCTTCGGCATCAATGCCCCACGCAAACACGGACTCGACACCGTGGATGCGATCCACGCCATGCACAGGGATGCAGGAAAAGTCTTTTTTGCCTTGGGAGGCAATTTTCTTCAAGCATCGCCCGATACCTCTTTCACAGCACAAGCACTCAGGAATTGCAGCCTAACCTGCCACGTTTCCACCAAACTCAACCGCTCCCATTTGGTTGGGGGCACCACCGCCCTGATCCTCCCATGTTTGGGTCGCAGCGAGCGAGATATCCAGCACGGTGAAGAGCAATTCGTTAGCTGTGAAAACTCGATGGGTATCGTCCACCAATCCAAAGGAACGCTCAATCCGGCGTCACGAGACCTCCTGAGTGAACCTGAAATCATCGCCCGCCTCGCGGAGGCCACCCTCGGTGACACGGAGCGTATCCGCTGGCGATGGTTGACCCAGGACTACGATCGGATCCGACTCCTCATCGAGCAATGCATTCCTGGCTTTGCCCCTTACAACCGCCGGGTCCGCAAACCAGGAGGCTTCTACCTCCCCAATCCAGTCAAACAGCGGGTGTGGAAAACCGCGTCAGGTAAAGCGGAATTCAGCAGCAGCCCACTGGAACAATTTGAAGTTGCACCGGGAAATCTGATTCTTCAAACCCTGCGAAGCCACGATCAATACAACACCACCATCTACGGGCTCAACGACCGATACCGTGGTATCGGTATGGGCAGGGAGATCATTTTCCTCAACCCCGATGATATGCAATCCAAAGGCATCAAACCCATTAGCCGCGTTGACATCACCAGCTATTGGTATGATAATCAGGACGGTGCTAGCGCTCCGAATCAAGCTACGGCTGAAACCAGACAACTCAGCGGATTTTACGCCATCCCCTATGACATGCCGCGAGGCACCGCGGCAGCGTATTTTCCTGAAGCCAACGAACTGGTTCCAGTCCACGCAACCGCCAGGGAAAGCAACACCCCCACCAGCAAATCGATCGAAATCAGTATCACACCCACACCATGAAAATTGTCTATATCCTCGTCAACAGGATGAATCGCCGGTTCATCGGCACCACCGAAGATGTCGAAGCCGAAGTCCGTTCCCACAACAAGGGAGAGTTCAAAGGTACCAAGGCATTCAAACCCTGGCGGCTCGAATGGGAAAGCAACCCCATCAGCGTCAATGAAGCGGCCCGCCTGGAAACCAAACTGAGGCATCACAAAACCAATGCGCCGATGCTCCAGCAGATTATGAATGAACACGAATTCCCAAAACCCAAGTTTTAATAAACAACCATAGCCGGTAGGGAGGATGGGCCCAATCCTCCGTCAGATCATCCTTTAGCAGCCCCCTATCCTTCTGAATATAAAGAATAATGTTAGATAGATGTATCTGCAGCTGATTGAGGCCAATCAGCCCTACCAACTCTGAACATTTCAACCTGCAACTTGGCCAGCCAGCTAAACACCTCAACCTAGCTTCTTCAGCCAGGATTCGGTGGCATATCTTGCCTGAGCAAGCTCGAGCGAAGCCTCCAACATGTCGGCCCCCGGATCCCAGTCATGGGGGGTGCCCGGACAAAGCTCGGAGACCAATTGTTGGGTGAATGCCTCAGCCGTAATCTTCGTGATCACGCTCCCTTGGTGCAGCAAACCATACCGACTGCGGCGCTGCCCCGCGCCAGCGACTTTTTCACCGGACATATTGGTCAGATCATAAGCCACCGGATTAGTAAAACAAGCTGCGCCGCCGTCACCTTCATCCACCACCGTTAGACGAACGGATTCCCCCAGGGCATTCATCACATTGGCTACCGCCTGATGAATCACCCGGTAACTTTCCGCCCCCCTCGCCGAGGCCAGTTCATGCGACCTCGGAACAGCCAGCGTGTAGGTCAGGTCAATCCGATGATCCACCACCCCACCGCCAGTCCATCGCCTGACATAGGTCAGTTCATCATCAGGAAACGCGTCTGTAGCTTCACTCAAGGGTAAAAAATAACCAAAGGTCACCGTCGGCTCCACCCAATGATAGACCCGGAGGATCGGCCGGTCATTGACCTGCTCCATCATCAACTGATCCACGGCCATGTTCTCCGCACCCGTCCTGGGGGTCGGATCGCACCAAACATCAAGTGACTCGAAGACAGACACGAAGTCCTACTGGTCGTTAGCACCTACAAGCCAAGCTCCTGCTTGACCGCACCAAAGGCTTCAATCGCCATGTCGAGTTGCTCACGGGTATGCGCAGCGGATATCTGGGTCCGAATCCTGGCAGCATCACGAGGAACCACCGGGAAGAAGAAACCAACCGCGTAGACGCCTCGCTCCAACAACTTATTGGCAAAGACCTGGGACAAAGCAGCGTCACCCAGCATCACGGGCACAATCGGGTGGTCCTTTCCTGCCAAATCAAATCCAAGCTGCTCCATACCACTGCGGAAATAAGAAGCATTGCCCTCCAAACGGTCGCGCAATTCAGTAGAAGCTTCCAGCATATCGAGCACTTTGATCGTTGCCGCGACAATCGCCGGAGCCACACTATTGGAAAAGAGATACGGGCGGCTCCGCTGACGAAGCAAATCGATAATCTCCCTTTTCCCCGAAGTAAAACCTCCGGACGCACCGCCCAGGGCCTTCCCAAAGGTAGAAGTCACGATGTCCACCCGGTCCATCACCTGGTGGTATTCCGGAGTTCCCCGCCCGGTTTTACCCATGAAACCGGAAGCATGGGAGTCGTCCACCATCACCATGGCATTGTATTTTTCGGCGAGGTCACACACCCCCTTCAGGTTGGCAATCACACCATCCATTGAAAACACACCATCGGTGGCAATCAACTTCTGACCTTTTCCTTCGGCATCCGCCAGCTTCAACTGCTCCTCGAGAGCCTCCATGTCGTTGTTGGCATATCGGTAACGCCGAGCCTTGCACAGACGAACCCCGTCAATGATCGAAGCATGGTTCAGCTGATCTGAAATAATGGCATCATCCGGCCCCAACAGCACTTCAAACAGACCGCCATTGGCATCAAAACAAGATGTATACAAAATGGTATCCTCGGTGCCAAGGAACCCGGCAATACGCTGTTCGAGCTCGCGATGCAGCGTCTGGGTGCCACAAATAAAGCGCACCGAGGCCATTCCAAACCCCCAGGTTTTGATCGCCTCTTCCGCAGCCGCCATGACTTCGGGGTGATCTGCCAAGCCCAGATAATTATTGGCGCACATGATAACCACCTCTCGGCCGTCATCGAGCGTTACCGCTGAGTTCTGGGTCGATGCCAATTTGCGCTCGTGCTTATACAGGCCTGCTTCCTCGATATCGGTCAATACCCCCTGAAGTTGCTGCTGGAATGATTTTGGATACATAATCTGTGTGATGGGTGAGTGTTCAAAAAAACGACAGGCTCAAGCCGTCAGTCGCAGCCATACAAACCACAGTCGACCCAGCTTGGCGAGCGAGAAGATGGGGCTTAATTTCGTCAATATGACGCATTTTTCACCATAAAATCATGCATCGGTCATCGGACCATCCAATCCAGACAGCATGTTCTCAGGTCGCTCTACTCATGCGCACGCCTAATGCAGGTCGAACCCAGAACCTAGCCAGCGGCCAAATCAGCGAGCACCATACGGGACAAGGACTTGATCTGCGTCGTGGATAACGGAGACGCCAATAATAAGCCTAAGGAAATACGTCCCCCGTCCAGCGACAACATCTGCATATTGGCACCGGCACCTACTTTAACCACCAGATGCCCATCAACTGGAACCGACTTGGCCATGCGCATGGCCATCCGGGTCAACATCCCCTGATCGAGCACATCCAAAAGAACCTCATCGTTGTCAGCCAATACGATCATTGCTCGAATTGCGAATGACTCAGACCATTTCTGAGAGAGAGGTAATAATGCGGATGCATCAAGCGATTCTGCATTGTGAGCTGGAGCCCCACCCTTCTCTGGCGTGGATGGCTCAGAAACACTCACACTGACCGGCGAAGGTGCCTTTTCTTTGTTTGCCGTTTCCGAAGGTGCAGTCCCGGACTTCAACATACCACTGCCTTCTGCCAGTTTACGAGCCGTAGCCAATGCCTTGCTCACGACAGGATGTGGCGATTTTTCGGGCACGGCAGCAGGTTTCTCTTCCTTCTGAGTCTCAGCCAGCTCCACCTCTGAAGGTTTCTTTCCATCCCCCCCCGGTGAGTTCATAAAACCCTCGGCTAAACGGCGAACTTCATCCGCATCCACCCAAGACTGGACAGTATCGATTGTCTTTTTCGTTTTCATTGTTTCAGGGCTAGATTCCAAGCTTTTGTTCAATTTCCCTACGGAGGCCGTCGAATACAGCCAGCACTCCCGCTCCGTCCTGCATCACACCCACCGGCAATCCTTTGGCACTTGCCCGGATAAACAAATCGTCCCGCGGCACCACATCCTCCATCACCAAGGTGGAAGGCAGCAAGTTTCGTAATGCCTTCACCGAATCAACACTCTCAGGCAATTGCTCCTGAACCATCGTCATAATGACGCCAAGCACTTTCAAATCCGGGTTCACTTCACGCCGCTTGGTCAAGGCCTCAAGCATCTTGGGCACCGAGCGAACTCCGAGCGGTTCCGCCTGCTGGGGAATACACACGGCATCACTGGCAGACAGCACATCCGCGGTCACCCCAAATAACCCGGCAGCCGAGTCGATAATACACATGTCATAGCCTGCCTCCTCAACCAACTTCAGAAAGCGACGCACACCGGAGGACGAGCCCGACAAGACCTCTTCGGCCAAGTCATACTCACTACGCTGCCCGGCAGGGACCATACTCATCGTCCGCAACCGGGTCGGCACAACCATCTGGTCCAAACCAAGATCAGGATTGTCAATCGCATCGTAAAACCCCTTCAGCATTCTCGATTGCCTGGTTAACGACAGACCCACCGACCCCTGGGGGTCAGCATCGACAAGTAAGGTGCGCTTTCCACTACGAGCAAAAGCATAGGCTAAATTAATCGAAACAGTGGTTTTCCCCACTCCTCCTTTTTGGCTGGATACGACGATAGTAATCACGATAGTATAGGGCTCAACGAGAAACATGGTAGCCACAGCCACCAAGATCAACGATCTCGGAAAGAGTGGTACATCACCGTGCAAATGCCCGCAATAACTATTCGATTTTTTTGGTGCATCCTAATCCGATCACCCTATCATCACGACTAGCACGGATTTCAGTTCCTCAATCAGACCAACCTCGCCATGCGCATTTTCCGACCAGCCAGATTTGCAAGTATCACTGCAGCCATCCTCGCCACCTTGCTGATCAATGCCTGTCGAACTTCTCCAGACGACTCAGTCAACGGAAAAGAACAAGCGCAAGTCGTCCCCTATTTGCACCAAAACAATCTGGCTGACGCCCACAGTTCATTGCTCAGAAGCCAAGCAAACTCCCCGATCCACTGGCAAACATGGTCGAAGCAAGTTTTTAAAGATGCCGCCAAAGAGAAAAAAACGGTCTTTGCCTTTATCGCAAAAGGAACGGACACCTACTCGGTGGAAATGCTCAAGCAGCTTAATACCTCCGAACAAACCTGCCAAATCCTCAACACTCACCACATCAACATCTTGGTCGACGGCCATCAGGATCCCGATCTCGAATACTTTACCGCGTCGCTCTGTCTGAAATCAGGGACTCCGGTCTCCACTCCTCTACTGGTATGGTTTTCCTACGAAGGCATTCCTATCTCCTGGATCCCCATCAGCCATAACAGCAAAAACAATATAGCTGAATTTATCGCGCGCACCAGCCACACGGTTTCAAAGCTATGGCAAGACTCCCCTGAGTACGTCCTGCAAAACAGCCGGGAAGACTTCACTCGCCGCATGTCTTCTTCCCTTCCCGACCCGATCGAAGACAACGACAATCTCATTCCAGTCCGGGCCATCCGTCAGGCGGCATCGCTTTATGACCCTACCTCTTCGACCGTCGACGGCTTGATTGGCATGAGTGTGGCCCGCCATATCAACCTCCTCGTCAATGCTCTGCAGCACCCGGATGTCTCTGCCACCCAACGTGAGCACTACGCTCAAATTGCCTGTCAAACGGCAGATACGGTGATGCTCAACGGACTGCTCGACCCTCTCGACGGAGGGATTTACCTTGGCATCCAAAGCACGACCAGTGCTCTCCCGGTCTTCGCCAAGGATCTGCCTTCTCAAATCTACTCTATGGAGGCACTCTATAACCTTTATCGGGCAAGCGGAAAACCTCGTTATCTGGAAGCCGCTGAATCCATCCGGGCTTTCACCAACAAAACGCTCGCCCTACCAGATGGAACCTTCTCTCTGGGTATCATTCAGGCTGGGGTCCACCAACACGAAAACCCATGCATGTGGACACTCGAGGAAATCGAAGCCGCCCTTAGTCCGGAAGAACTTCCGATCTGCAAACAAGCATTTGACATCAAAGGACTCGGCAACATCCCACTGGTAGATGACCGCAACCGAACCCACTTCAGACAAAACACTCTGACATGGAAAACCAGCCCGGCAGAACTCAGTAAGCGCAACAACATCCCTGAGAAAGAACTCAAAGAACACCTCCAATCAATCACCAAAAAACTGGCAAAACTCCGGACGGAAAAAACCACCAACCTGATTCAAGAAAAACTCTCCACCGCCGGCACCATGGCTCAGCTTGCCAGCTGCCTGACGACAGCCTACCGGGCCACAGGAAATACAAGCACCCTCGAGGATGCACGCCAATACCTCACCCGTATCCAAAAACAATTCCGCAACGAAAAGGGGGCACTGTGCCATGCTCGATTCAACGGAAACCTCATTCCACGCACGGCGGTAGGAACCGACTACACACTCATCACCAAGGCCGCCCTCGACCTCTACGAAGTCACCCTCGACGCATCATTGCTAGCGTTGGCAAAACAAGTACACGAGGAAATGAACGAAGCTCTGGGGAACTCACTTAACCACCACCTCACGGAGAGCGATGGCAAGCAATACCCCTACCCGTTCACCCCCTATCAGTTCCTCAGCTTCAGAACACTCAATAACACCAACACATGGGCACTTGCTTATGCCAATACCACACGACTCGCCACGCACCTCCCCGACCCATCAATCGAAGCCCAAGCAACAGAACTCAAAAGCATCCTACTTGCCACCGCCCAGATGTCATCCATCGTCAGCATTGACTTCCTAACTGAAAATGCGAAATTGGAGCACCCCAGCGTCTTTCTGAGCCAACCGATCTCTCCCGAGCTCCTGAAAACTGCAAGCTCCAAACCGTGCCAAATCATCGCTCTCCCAAAAAAGCCAGACAGTTCAGGGCAATTCCCCGGACTCGAAAACCTAAACCAACCCATCCCACCGCAAGGGGCTCTTGTCATCCAGCGCGGCCAATCCCGGGGAATGACGACAGAAAACGAGGAACTCATTCAACTTCTACAGTAATTCATCTACCTACACACATGACTACACACAAGCTACGCTACACGATGTGGTGCGTATTCGGCATGCTGTCTTTACCGCTTGCCGCCGACACCATCAAACTCAAATCGGGAACCGAGTACAAAGGGAAAATCCTCTCTGAGGATGATACCAGCTACCTGATTGAAATAAAGCATTCCGCATCCATCAAAGATGAACGACGAATCCCCAAGGACCAAATCCTTGAAATCACGAAAGACAGCAAAGACAACAAGGATTTTCAATCCATCAAGTCCATGATCCCGGTCCCGGATCTCTTAGAGGGCCCAGCATACGCCAAGCGCATTGAGCGAGCCGAGACATTCTTAAAGAAACACCCAAAATCCAGCCACAAAAAAGAGGTTCAAACTATTTTGGAAACCCTCAAAAAAGAGCAGCAGCTTATCTCTTCCGGAGGGATCAAACTCAGTGGGCACCTGATTTCCGCTGAGGACATCAAAACCAACGCCTACGACATCCAAGCTCGTATCCTCTCCGAAAAAATTAAAAAACGGGCAAAATCCGGCCAGTACCCGCAGGCGCTCCGCCTATGGGAAAAACTACAAAACCAATACGCCCACTCAGCGGCCTACCAAGATGGTATCAGCTGGATCCCTCGCGTTCTCAGGGCTCATCAATCAGAGCTGCAACAACACCTCGACACCCTAGACGCCCGTCTTAAAAAACAACAAAAGGTGCTGGAAAGCCTGGCGGATAGCGACCGCGACCGGGCAGAGAAACTCATCACGGAGAAAAAAAACCGATATGAGGCCACCATCGACCGGGAGCAAAACGAACTCAAAAGCCAGTGGTTGACGATCAATCCATTTCATGAACAGGCGCTGCAATACAACCTGCGCAGCGTTGAAAGCGAACTACGCAGCTTGGAAAGCAAACCTGCGTCATCCATCCGCTTGGCTGGCCCCGACCTACGCAGTGCATGGACCGCACTCGCCGGAGGAAAACTCAGTGATGCCGAACGCCACCTTCAAGCCGCGCTAAGCCTGAAAATCGATAAGCAATACACGGACCCGATCAAAGCCGAGTTGGAACAAAAAAAAGCTGAACAAGCAGAAGCGAAAGCTGCCGAGGAACAAGCTCAACGCGAAGCAGAAGAGCTAGCAGCCAAGGAAAAAGCAGCCCAAGAAGCCGAAGAAAAGAACAAGGGAAAAAAAGGGAAGAAAAAGAAAACCAAAAAGACTCCTCCCAACGAAGAAGCATAAACACCGAGCCCTCCATTCCTCATCGAAAATCATTGCCCAATCGGTCCGCCTGTGCCTTAAACACTGGCGGACCGATTGCCTTTCACCTCAATACTTAATCGCCATGAACACCCGAACAGCAAGCCAGGACCGCAAAACTGCGGAAACATCCATCAGTATTTCCCTCAATCTGGATGGTTCAGGAACCTCAGACATATCAACGGGCGTCCCCTTTTTCGATCACATGCTGACTCTGCTTTGCAAACACAGCCTCATGGACCTCACCGTCAAAGCCGTCGGTGACATTGAAGTCGATGCACACCACACCGTTGAAGACACTGGTATTGTCCTTGGTGACTGCATTCGCAAAGCGCTCGGCGACAAGCGGGGGATACGTCGCTATGGAATGGCTTACCTTCCAATGGACGAAACCTTGAGCCGCTGTGTTATCGACCTAAGCAACCGCCCACACCTCGAATTTCGGGCACCCGTCTCCACCCCGGATGCTCCAAACTTCCCATTCACCCTAACCGAGGAGTTTTTCCGTGCGATCACCAACAACCTGCGCGCCAATATCCACGCTGAGCTCCTATACGGGCGTGACGGCCACCACATCTCCGAGTCTCTGTTCAAGGCTCTCGCCCGAGCCCTTCGCCAAGCGATAGAATTGGATCCGCGTGAAACCGGAATCCCCAGCACAAAAGAAGCGCTCTAATTTCAAGCGCAGCACCCGTTCACACTCTGAAATCCGAACACTCACAAACGTCCCCTATGAAAGTTGGCATCGTCGATTACGGCCGCGGTAACCTGCGCAGCGTGGAAAATGCATTTCTTGCCATTGGCGCTGACGCCGTGCTCATCACCCGCCCGGATGAACTGGATGACATCACCCACTTGGTGGTCCCCGGTCAGGGTGAATTTGGTGACTGTGCTGCCAACCTCAAAAAGCAGGGGATGTTCGCACCCATCCAACAATGGGCGGCCGACGACAAACCGTATCTCGGCATCTGTGTTGGATACCAGCTGATCTTTGAGCAAGGGGAAGAGTCTCCCGACGCCGAAGGGCTTGCCATCATGAAGGGATCCGTCAAACGCTTCCCTGACAAAGGCCTCAAAATACCACACATGGGGTGGAACTCGGTCATCCCCAATGACCCCGACCATCCGATTTGGGCCGATATGCCAGAAGAGCCCTTTTTCTATTTTGTCCACTCTTACTACCCCGAGCCGGACAACCCCGGCAACGTGGCCGCAGTCTGTGATTACGTGCTGCCATTTGCAGCAGCAGTCACCCGTGGCAATCTAGTAGCCACTCAATTCCACCCTGAGAAAAGCCAACACAACGGACTCCAGTTGCTGAAAAACTTCCTGGCGTTGTCAGTGGCATAAACAGCCCCCTGAACAGCCCCCTTGGCGAGCTCCCGCCATTCTTAGAATCCAGTTATAATTATGCTGGAGGGCTGAAGGAACTTGTGTAGCATACGTCTGATTATCATTTATCCCTTCCATGAAACCTATTGTATTCATTCCAACGATTGTTATTTCCTGCTGCCTCTGCACTGTCATCGGCTACAAGCTCGGCTCCCAAAGCAAGGAGGCGGACAAGTCTCAAAGCTCCATTGTAGATGATTCCAAAAATGCAACAACACCCCCATCTCAAGCCCCGAATAACCAAGGCCAGCCACAAACACCTCAGCAAAGCATCAGTCCGGACGACCTCGCTAAAGCAAAAAATGTGCCGGCCAAACTGGAGAACCCGCAAGGAGACTTCACACTGGTCGCCGTAGTCGAAGGTGCAGAAGCAAATCAAAAACTAAGCCAAAGCCTGAAAGTCGTCGGAGCCCAACGGCAGCGCCTAACACAACTCAGCAAGCAATACGAACAAACGCCAGCGGATTCAGCCCAACAAAAAGAACTTCTAGCCGGGCAAATCAACCAAATCCGAAAGACACTGGAAACCAACCTCAGGTTCATGTCTCAAAACTTTGCCTACAGCTTGAGCTACAACTATGTGCTTGTCCCTCATCTTGCGACCATGATGAGAGTTCGCCAGGGGGAAGACGGCAAGGCACAAGCCGACGTCGCCTACGAATTCAAAGATGCAGCTACTTACGAGTCCTGCCAAAAACTGCGCGAACAATACCTCAAGCTCAAACAGGAAAAACTCAAGCAAGAGCAAGCGACCAACGGGAATACCGAAGCCTCTGAATCCCCAGCAAGCCCCACGATCACACCCAGCCCTGAAATGGTAGAGCTAAAGGAAAAGCTGATGAAGGATTTCAACTGTGATCCGGATCAAAATTACCAGGTTCACTTTAAAAAGACGGCCATCTACGCAAGACCCGCCCGCTAAGCTCACAGCAACTACTTTTTCCAAGGAAACCACTCTCATCAAACCCGGGCACTCACCCGGGTTTTTCTTTTGGCGATAAGGAGGGAAATTTTGAGTCGCTTACCTTCGCTTCGCAGGTGCTCTTTTACAGGTCCTACTCAGCGGGCTCTAATACCATTTGAGTGGTTCGTTTGTCGGAATGGCGGTGTTCGTTTGGCCTTGAGTTCAAGGCGTAATAAAGAAATGTAGCGAGCTACATAACTGAGGAAAAGCACCGAAATCAAGCCAAAGAAATACCGCTTTTCATTCCCATCGGCTACGCTGACTAGCTTCCATCTCAAGCTCTTCACTATTTGTCCATTCCAATACAATAATCGGAAGAATGGCATAAGATCGAGGCCTTCCAAATCACAGCCTCCGCCGGAACAGCAGGCTGACAGCCCCCAATCCAAGCAGTGCGAGAGAACCAGGTTCGGGAACAACGCTCAGGCTACCGGTTAATTCGGAATACTGGTAAGTCACTCCGTTTTCATCCAGTTGCCACAGTCCACTATTATCGGCAAATGTCCCACCGGTTAGACTCTTTACTCCAAAATTGGATCCATAACTTTCATCGAGATTGGCAACATCCACAATCTGCCAGCTATCACCCAAGTTGGTTCCGGCTGCCGCCAAATCAAATGTCAGCACCCCATCAAGAAACAAGCTCTCCGTTCCACCCACAGCACCTAAGAGCTGGTTGTTCACACCGCTGTTCCCAATATCGAACCGAAGCTCTGCCAAATTACCCAATTCGAACCGGCCATCGTTGATCGTCGTATCGCCACTGTACGTATTCACTCCGTTCAAGCGCATGGTGCCGGCACCATCTTTCACCAACTGCTCCCCTCCAAAGTGAGCACCAATGGCGGAGTTCACCACGAGGTCCAAGGTGCCTAATCCATCTTCGACATCAAAAGTATGCAAGCCACCCCCACTAGTTGTCATAGTCAAGTTGCTGACATTGATCTGTGATCCGGATGCGGCAGCCGTAACCACCACCTTGTTTCCAGTATCGCGAAGCCTCCATTGGCCAGTGCCGTCAATCAGACCGGCCTCAGTGTCAAACCTCAGGGTTTTACCGGAAGCGAGGCTATTATCCCCACTGTTAAAGGTGATCGTGCCGCCATTGATCGTAACATCCGCCGCATGGTAACCGGCCCCCCGGTTTTGGCTGAACAGGAGCTGCGCCCCGCTATTCACCGTCACCGTGTTGGTGGCAGAGCCGGCTCCCAAGGCCGAGGCCGAGCCGCTCGTGCCTGCGGCCGCTTCGTAAACACCCTCATCCACCGTCAAAGCTCCTGCAAAGGTTGCCGCTTTCTCCACCCTCATCGTGCCCGCACCCGACTTGAAAATACCCCCGTCAGCGCCCCCTGCCGAACCTTTATTGGCAAGCGTCATGCTTACCGTCAGATCCGCGGCGCTGTCGCCGGTAGTGTCTGCAACGTCAAAGTTCTGCACCCCTTGCAAATGAATGCCGCCAGTGCCGTTCATCGTGGAAGCTCCGCTGCCGCCCACCGTCACTGTCGCCGCGCCGGCATCGGTATTGGCAAGCAAGGCATCGTAGCTGCCCACTCCGCGATCCGACGTCCAAGTCGCTCCGTCGTTGAGTGTCACATTACCAAAACGGCTGTCAAACGAGCTGTTCATCTGCAAAGTCCCTCCATTGACGGTAATCACCCGCCCGTCACCCATAGCTGAGCCATGACCTGCGGTAAAGACGTTGGTCGCACCCAACTCAAGCGTTGCTCCGGAATTCACCGTGAAGCTGGAACTGCTGCGCATTTCCGAACTGATCTTAAGCGTGCCGCCGTTAACCGTGGTGGTTCCCGCATAGGTTCCCGACCCGGTCATCTGCATGAGACCGTCGCCTTCTTTGATCATGTTTCTCGTTCCTCCGTCCTGCCTCAACGCGCCGCTGACCAGCAGATCCACCTCCGCAGCGCCGTCCGCCACTGTGAATGTGGTGTTGGTCTGTCTCAGCCGGCTGGCTGTGCTCACCGTCGATGTTTCATCAGATGCCAGAGTGGTCAAAGAGGTACTGCCGTTGAAATAATCAAAACTATCGCCGGCCGATGATATGGTCCCGCCTTTCATCGTCAGTGCCATATTAGAAAAGGTTTGGTTTCCGCCACCATCATCAATATGCAAGGTTCCACCATTGATCGTGATCGAATCAATCCGGTTGCCGGTACCGTATCCGGTTGCGTCACCTGTGCTCAACTGCAAGGTTGCTCCGTCATTGATCGTCACCGCTCCGCGAAGCGTTCCAACACTGCCACCTCCGCCTGTCAAATTAAGCGTACCCCCATCGATCACGGTGCCGCCAGTATAAGTAGCGCGTGTTCCTATCGACACGGTGCCCTCACCAATTTTGCGCAACCCGTCAGAACCTGTAATCGCAGAATTCACCGTTAAAGAACTTGCTGCATCAGCCCGCACAATGCCCGAACCCGTCAGGTTAAGCGCATCGCCGGCCAGAGTGATGTCACCATCCTTCGCCCACACCGCATCGGCCGTCTGAGCACCACTCAGGGTAATGGTGTGAGTTCCTGTTCCATCGGTTCCTGCTGAAAACACAGCCGCATTGCCGGATGCCCACGAACCCGTGGCCGCTTCCCCGGTTTCAGATGCCGACCAAAAGTTGTCCGTGCCCCAGGTGCCGCCAGTATCACCAGAACCAGTAGTCGTCCCATTGGTATCCCAATAACTAAGTGTGCCTGAGTAAGCGTCCACCACCTGAAGACCCGCAATCGCAGCCCGACCTGGACTCGAGTTCAACGCAGACAAACTCACAGTCACTTGATCTTCGATCTTCAAATAATGATCACTCTCGGTCAATGTGTCCGCATTGGTCCAGTTCACAGCCGACCAGGAATCATTGCTCCCTGACGCCAGAATGGTCCCCCCGGAACCATCTCCCTTATAATAGGTTCCATTCACCGAAACAACCGACATGTTCGCCGGATTTCCTTGGTCCGTCGCGTGAATCACATAGATATCGTTCAACAAATACGGCGAAGAAAAATCAACGTTCCAGCCGCCATCGCCATCATCCAAGTAGCCCGTGGTAAGATCTCCATTTTCGGAAGTGTCCGTCGCTCCAGTAGATCCCGATCTGTAAGTATTTCTGGCAGTCCAATTAACAGTGGCAAAAGTGGCCGCTCCGTTGCTATCAATTAAACCAGCCAAAGAACCACTGCCGTTGACCGCCGTATTATTCCACTTATCACCGTCAATTAAGACTGCCCCCGTCTTTTTAGAGGCTTCTTCAACAACGCTAGAATTGCGATCCGCCCCAAAATTTACACTGATGCTGTCCTGAGCGGAAACCCCTAGACTTGCCACCAGGGAAGCTCCGAAAATCAGCAAGGCAGAGCCATTTTTTTTCACGTATTGATGATTCATTTGAGGACGATATCTATTCACTTCATGGGTAAACTTCGACTTGGAATTGACGGTCAGCCCCCTGACCAGCATCCAATTACACCTCTGCTCAACAAACCAGATTCAGCCGGACCATCAATCAAAAAAAAGAAAAAAGAACCCGAAATCATTCGGTTCTATTGATTATTTGTAATTCAAAAACCACGCTCTACTTTACCCGACAAGGCAAGACCTGAGTTCTACCTTATCGTTTTCTGCGTAGGATCAGAGCAAAGGCACCCAGACCAAACAAGGTGAAGGTTGAGGGCTCGGGAATCACGGTCAAGGCAACCTGGCCACCGGTGGTGATATCCAGTTCGAAATCCAGACCCGCGGTCAAGGTCGGCAGCGTTCCCAGATCCAATCCGTTGTCGGTAAGCACCCCAGTGTATTCCATCAGCACCCAGCGATCACCGGATTGCGCATTGAGGAAATCATTTGTCACCAGTTCGGTCACATTGAGCGTGCCATCGAGTGTCAGATCGGTAATGCCGGCAACCAGGTCGTTGATATTGCTTCCGGTCGTCTGGTCACTGCCACTGAGTTCGAAATCGAGGAAAGAACCAGTTCCAAGCATCAGACTGGAATTCAGGGTCAGGGTGCCGGCACTGCTTCCAGGTGCCAACACGGACCCTTGCGCAAGCTCGATCGGCCCGAGCACTTGGCCTGCACCTCCCAGCTTCTGGCCGTCCTGAAGCTCAAAGCCACCGCTGACAGCGGAAACATCAAACTGCGCTCCGGCCGCGACGTTGATCGAGCTCGACTGATGGATCGAGCCGCTCACCCCGAGAGCTAGCATGCCCGCGTTGATGTTGGTCGTGCCGCTATACCCGTTCGTTGCCTCAAGCAGCATTGTTCCAGCACCGGATTTAACCAGGGCACCGCTACCGTTAACTACTGCGGAAACCGTCAAATCAACCCCTGCGTCACTCGTCACATCCTCCACCGTAACATTGGCGTTATAAACTAAATTCATACGGGCGGAAGCAATGCTACTCGCCGTGCTGCCGGTCACTTGAATGTCATTGTTGTTGCCTGCCCTCAGCTCATTCGTTCCCGTGACCTGGCCGCCGTTCATCGTCAACTTGCCAATATAGTTCTCACTGGCAAACTCGAGCACGCCGCCATTCAAGACAATCGAATCGCTGTTACCCGGGTAACCGCCAAAACCATGCGCAGCGGTAATACGCATCGTCGAGCCGTTTTCTACAGTCACCACGCCGGCGCCCGTCATCCGGTTGCCACCAAACGCACCACTCGCGAATTGAAGAACACTTCCACCTTGCACCGTCACTTGATTAGGCATCGAGGTGCCGCCTGCAGTAGTACGCAGCGTACCGCCTCCGTCCACAACCAAGGTGCCGTTGCCGGTAATAGCGCGTCCCATATCAGTTTGATCAGAGCGATTAAAGGTCAGGCTTCCCTCAAGTGCAATCGCACCACTACCACCCAGCGTCCCCGTCGTGCCGCCGTCGCCGACGACGACCGAGCCCTCCTGGATATCCACCGATCCCGTGAAGCTGTTGTCATTGAGCAAAGTCAGCGTGCCCGTGCCCGACTTGGTCAGCGAGCCAGCCCCCTCGATGCCGCTGCCAGCAAAGGTGTGATTGTTAGCCGAGGCCACTTCAACCGAGGCAGGGGTGATCGTGCCAGTCAATGACACCGTGCCCGAGGGGCTGTCGTTGTTGAATTTCACTACGTCGTATTCGTAGAAATTCGATGCCAGTCCGTCGGATTCAGTTTTCCAGCTGGTGGTGTTGTTTTCATCCCAGGTCTGGCCACCTGCACCGGTCCAAATCACGGCGTCAACCGAGTTAACCGTCAGCTTCACCTGGGTGTTGACCGCATCATCGCTCACCGTGAATCCATAATGCGGATTCGGGAGTTGCGCCGAAATACCAGCGACCCCGGCACCTTGAATGCTACCTTCATAATCAAACAAGACGAACTCATCGTTGATAGAAAGCTGACCAGCCGGAGCAATCGTCGCTGTATGCGTGCCGCCAGCAGCCACCGTAAACCCGTCCGTTCCTGTGATATCGATCCGGTCCACACTGCTGCCGCCTACACGGAAAGTGGACAACGAGCCGTCCGTCAAAGTCAGCGTGTCCATGGTGCCGACTCCGCCTGCGGCCACCGTGCCGCCCTGCAGCACCGCCCCGCTGTTAACCGTCACCTTCGAGGCATTGCCTGCCACATGCAGCTTGCCAGCATTGACATCCGTCGTTCCGGTGTAGGTATTCGTGCCACCCAGCACCAGAGAACCGGCCCCGGTTTTGATCAAACCGCCCGAACCGCTCAACACACCCGTGAGAGCGACATCGTTGCCTCCAGTGTCAAACGTCACATCCCCATTGGTTCCCGTCAGCTCCATGTTGAGATTGGACGACCAACCCGCCGACCAGTCATGTGTCGCATCCGAAGAGGTTGTTCCTACCGTTCCACCACCCAGCTGGATTAAATAAGTTCCACCGGTGTTACCTGAACGAATGCCCCACTTGCCGATATTGAGGTTGCCACCCGTGAGAGTAAACGTGTCGGTTCCGCTGGTGTTGCCACGACCATCCATCACCAGTGATGTCGTATTAAGCGTGCCACCGGATAGGTGGTATTCGCCCGTGCCATCAATACCAAGAAAGAGGTTCGCCTGGCCTTCATTGGTAGGGCTGGTCACCGTGTCCGCTTGCGTCACCGTGCCGCCGCTCTGATTATAAACGGAAGTTTCACTTCCATAGTGACCGATCCGAATGTCATTGGTCACCGTCAGGTCCCCCGCCGAGTGATGCACCGTGTGGCCTTGCCCGCTCGCATTACCTAACTCAATATCCTCCAACACACCCGAGCCACCGGCACCATTGCCCAAGTTGATATATGTCGTTCCGCGGCGACCGTTGATACCACCAGCAGCATTTAAAACTGAACCGTTGTAGCGCACCGTACTGCCATTTTGAACGTAGAGATCGTTTCCAAAATCCGCATCACCATTGAACGTGGCCGTGCCCCCTGAAATCGTAAAACGACCGTCCACATCCACATCACCATTCACAATCAATGCACCACCATCACTTTTTGCTAAGCTGCCAGCTCCCGTGATATCACCTTGCACAGTCATGTCAAAACCCGTCCAAACATGAAACCCGCTTTCTCCGCCGGAAATGGTAACACCCCGGTTGGCATCCAAGGTTATATTCGATCCGGACGAAGTCCCGCCCATCAGCTTGCCACCGCCGCTGAGCACGATGTCATCCGCCTGGGCAGTGCCGGGCGTTGCGCCCAGGCTCGTCTGATCCGCAATGCGCAATATGCCTCCACTCACAAGAGTTTTACCGCTCAAGCCCGTGTTGCCCGTGCTTTCAATAATTAAAGTACCGGCTCCGGTTTTCTCAAAGTCATAAGCACCGGTGATCGCACCCGTCACCTTGGCGGTTGATCCACTCCAGGTCGTCATCCGGCTGTCACTCTGTAAGGTCACCGTACCGCTGACCGTTGTGCCATTTTCCAAACGCACCGCACCAAGCTGCCCGGACCCTTCCGTCGTGCCGTTGCCATTGAGGAAAAGATTGTTAGCCACTGTTCCTCCCGTGATCCACAGTTGGCCACCGTCCTTGACGGTGACCGCGCCGGTGCCGAGCCGGTTACCACCGGACATGTTTACATTGACACGTGCACCATCAACACTAACAGCCCCCGAAAACCCACTATTGTCCCCAGTCAGGTTGATCTGGGAATTAGACGTTCCATCGCCAAGCAACTTAAAATCACCTGTGCCGCTAACATTGCTCCCAAAGCCGATCGTATTCGTCCGGTGGACCTCCAACACAGAGTTGTTAGTTATATTACCTGCCAGATTTCCTGTTTTACCGCCGCCTCCGATATTCAGAGTGCCTGAAGAAATCGTCGTCGTACCGGCATATCCAGAACTGTCACCTGTCAGGCTCAGCTTGCCGGTACCGGATTTCACCAAGGTACCTGTTCCGGAAAATCGGCCGCCAAAGGTAGTGTCAGCATCTGAGCCACCAAGCGTCAGTTGGTTTACACCGAGCGCGAGTTCGCCGGCTCCCGCCAATCCTCCGAAACTCTGGTCGCTGCCGAGGGTGGTGACGCCGTAAACCGAGGCCGTGCCAGTGATGCTGTTGCTCGAGTTGTTCAAAGTCACGTTGCCGTGCGTCTGCAGATCCGTCGAGCTCAACTGCGAGTCCACCGTCAGCGACTGGTCGCCGCGCAAAATAGCATTGCCCGTCAGATTTAAAACCGAACCAGTCAGAGTAATGTTGCCGTCTTTCGCCCACACCGCGTCGGCCGTCTGATCCGCGCTCAGGGTGATCGTGTGCATGCCCGTGCCGTCATCACCGGCTGAAAAAACCGCCGCATTGCCGGATGTCCACGAACCCGTGGCCGTTTCCCCGGTTTCCGATGCCGTCCAAAAATTGTCCGTGCCCCAAGTGCCGCCCGCATCGCCTGAGCCCGCGGTCGCCCCATTGGTATCCCAGTAGCTCAGCGTGCCGGAATAAGCATTGACCACCTGCACACCGGAAATCGCCGCACGCGCCCCATTACGGTCCGCCGCCAACACCACCGGCCCCTGCCCCTCGATTTTCAAATAATTGTCACTCTCGACCAAAGTATCCGCATTCGTCCAGTTGATCGCCGACCATGTGTCCGAGGCTCCGCTAGCCAGCACCGTGCCGCCGATTCCATCCCCCTCGTAATACGTGCCGTTCACCGACACCGCCGCCAAATTGACACTCTGGGACGTCGAGCCACCTTGATCTGTGCCGTGAATAATATAAATGTCATTCAGCAAAAACGGGCTGTTCAGGGTCACTGCCCAGCCAGCACCACCGTCATCCAGATAACCTTTGGTCAAGTCCCCGTTCTCAGAAGTCGCCGTCTCACCCGATGAACCCGACAAATACGTATTATTCGACGACCAAATGACGCTGGCCGTAGTCGCATTGCCATTGGCGTCCACCAAACCTGTTAAGGTTCCGGAGCCACCCGATGCGTTATTCCAGTTGCTGCCCAGCACATCCACTGCACCCGCATACAACGAACTGTTATTCACAGCCCGCCGGTCCGAACCAAAATTAACACTGATGCTGTCCTGCGCCGCTACGCCAAGGCTCGTCACGAGAGAAATACTTGAAATGAGTAATGCGGTAACTGCTGGCCATTTGGCCGACTGATTTTTTTTCAATAGTTGATGATTCATGTGAGGACTCAGGTTATTCATTTCATGGGCGCTGTATCAGCATGTCAAATCCGACTAGCCCCTAGTCAAACATCTGATACCGACTGAAGCTAAACACGTCGAAGATGCGTCGCCAATTCAAAAGTGCACAAAACTACACCCAATTATTAAAGATCAGTTGATTATTTGTAATTCTTCCCCGAGACGGACAAGGGGAAGAATGACTCAGCGAAGCTAAAGAACAATTAGCGTTTTCTACGCAAAATCAGAGCGAAGGCACCCAGACCAAACAAGGTAAAGGTTGAGGGCTCGGGAATCACCGTCAAGGCAACCTGACCACCAGTAGTGATATCCAGTTCGAAATCCAGACCCGCAGTCAAGGTCGGCAGCGTTCCCAGATCCAGTCCGTTGTCGGTAAGCCCCCCACTGTATTCCATCAGCACCCAGCGGTCACCGGATTGCGCATTGAGAAAATCATTTGTCACCAGTTCGGTCACGTTCAAGGTACCGTCGAGTGTCAGATCGGTAATGCCGACAACCAGATCGTTGATATTGCTTCCGGTCGTCTGGTCACTACCACTGAGTTCGAAATCGAGGAAGGAGCCAGTTCCAAGCATCAGACTGGAATTCATAGTTAAGGTTCCGGCACTGCTTCCCGGTGCCAGCACGGACCCTTGAGCTAGCTCGATCGGTCCGAGCACTTGCCCCGCACCGCCCAGCGTCTGGCCATCCTGAAGTTCGAAGGTGGTCGATAAGCCGGAAACATCAAATTGCGCACCGGAGGCCACTTCGATTTCAACCGAATGGGCAATCGAGCCACTGACACCCAAACTCAACATCCCTTCTGCCACTGTCGTTTTACCTGTGTAGCTATTAATAGAATTGAGCTCCATGGTTCCAGCTCCTGTTTTATTAATACCTCCGGCTGCACCTCCGGAGATTCCAGGATTAGCCAGAACCATTGATACGTTCAAGTCAGCTCCAGCATCACCCGTTGTGTCAGCAACGGAAAAGTTCTGCACCCCTTGTAGGTGAATCCCCCCTGAACCATTCATGGTCGAAGCTCCGGAACCAGAAACGGTCACCGTCGCTGCACCAGCAGATGTGTTGGCCAGCAAAACATCATACCCGCTCACAGCGCGATTCGATGTCCAAGTTGCCCCATCGTTTAGGGTAACATTACCAATCCGGGAATTCATCGAGCTATTCATGAGCCAAGTCCCATTATTCACAGTAATCACCCGAGAATCAGCAACGGCTACCCCATGCCCACCTACGAACATGTTAGTCGCTCCGGTTTCCAAAGTTACTCCGGCATTGACCGTAATACCCGACGTGTTACGCAGGGTCGCACTCACTTTAAGCATGCCGCCGTTAACGGTTGTGTGACCTTCATAGGAGCTATTCGAGGTAAGCGATAAAGTTCCAGCCCCAGCTTTTGCAAACCCACCGGTTCCTGAAAGACCTCCCGAAAGAATCACGTCACCACCATCACCATTCCCATCCGCACCGGATGTAGTGGTGTCCCCTACCATCCCAGAGGTATCAATCGTTGACGTTCCCGTGAGGTTGATCGTTTGGGTAAAAGTTACATCATTATTGGTAACCAACCGAGTTCCCAACACGCCATCACCGAAAGCTTCGTAATCTGCATTATTGGTAGTGGCGGATCCTTGCTTGATGCCGATTCCCTTCGTCCACGAAACTGGACCAACACCACCACCACCCTGAGCAACGCGGGCATCGATAGTATACCAACCGTCCGTTGCTGCAGTGAAGGTTCCTGTAGCGACGGCGTTCCAAGTATTGTTATTAATAACTTCTGTGCCATCAATCGTGACGGAACCACCATCATCAAAGTTCTTTGAAAATGACCAATCACCTGCAGTAAGATAGATCTGACCATGATAGGCATGCGTCGTGCTACCGGGAACAACGTCCCCCGAAGTATTATGCATCGTGGAATAATCATTCGTCGTAACATCTGTTGTCAAACTGCCACCAGTTAAAGTTTCACCACTGAGTGCGGTAAAATAGGAGCCCGAGTTATCAAATGCGAGCGTTCCTCCTTGCAAGCTTACCGCTGCGGTTCCCGTTGCATCAGTGTGTCCCAAAGTCAATGTTCCACCCGATGCAACTTCTACAGCTCCGGTAAAGTCAGCACTGGATCGGCGCAGTGTGACATCCGAGCCGTTATCAGCACGTAAGGTTCCAGAACCATCAAGTAGCCTTGTTGGCATGGATGTCCCTGCCGAGCTTACCCTACCGTAGTTATTAACGCCTGATAGGCTTAATGTTCCCTCATTAATCGTCAGTGTCCCTGTATGAGTATTGTTTCCAGCCAAGGTAAGAGTTCCTGTACCGGTTTTAGTCAATTTACCCGTTCCAGTTAATAGTCCCGAAAATGTTGTCGAGGTATTTAACGCTCCTACTGTCAATGTTTGACTACCAAGGTTCACGTTCCCACCATTGGCTCCGCCTCCAGATAAAGAACCCACCGAGAAATTATTTGATAAATTCAAAGCAACACCTGAAGTATCCGCCAAATTTAATGAAGCGGCAGAGGCATTGGATGTCCGAAAAACTCGCATCGATCCTGAGTCTACCTGAATGTTACCTGCGGTCACCGTAGTATTCGCTATAGTGAACTCATTACTCCCAGTTTTGGTCAAGGTGTGCCCATCCAAGTCCAAAGTTGTGGCTCCATATCCGTTCGTCAGCAATGCCCAGTTGCCGGTGCCACCGATGCTGGCGTCAGCAGCCAAGGTGATGTTCGATGTTTGCGCCAAGCCGTTGCCGATGTTTCCACCGGTATTAGTAATCGCTCCCGTTCCTCCCACTCCTGTTCCCGCAATCGTATATCCATAGGTTGCGTCTCCGACGCCATTCAAATCAACCGCACCTCCCGCATTGATCGTGACTTGGTCAACCGGACGACCTGCACGGTAAGAACCAAATGCCCTTCCTGAAGCGAATTTAACCGTCCCCTGATTGATGACTGTATCCCCGGTAAAAGTATTCTGAGAATTAATCGTCAGCATTCCGCTGCCGTCTTTCACTAGTCCGGTCTCACCCGTGATCACCCCGCCATTACTGGTCAAGGTGTAATCATTCGCCGAGTTATTGAAAGTCACCGCAGCCGGTGCCACGTCTCCGGTGATCTGCACGTTAAAATTACCGGACGCCGTATCGTCAAACGTCACGTAGTCACCATCAAAAAACTGGTTATCCGAGCTGCTCCAGTTGGTGTCTCCCGCAGGAGACCAGTTCGCGGAAGAGCCTCCGACCCACTTGTGATCTTCGATCCCAAGATCTAAAATCAACGTTTGGGCTGAGTCAGTGACATCAAAGGTTCGGTAATTTGCCTGATTCGCAATGGTAAAACTATCTGTCAATGTCCCTCCGTTGCTATCATTCAGTGTGCCACCATAACTCAACACATTCGTGGTTGAGCCAGCACTTGGAGCTTCTGACAGCACCAAAGTGGTCACACCATTCAACGTGACGTCTCCGGCAACGTCCAATTGACTGGATGCTGTGGGGTCCACCAGTAGTTGGGATCCGGTGGTCACACCTAAAGTCAAGCTTCCGCCAATGCTGCCATCACCGCCAATTCCAGCACCGTCAGCGACACTGACCGCCGTGTTCCCCAAGGAACCAGAAACAACCAAGGTCCCGGCACTCACCGCCGTTGCTCCAGTATAGGTATTGGCACCTGAAAACTCATATGTTCCCGTATTGGATTTCGTCACACCTCCGGTTCCTGTCAAATTGGCGCTTACCGTTTTTGCTCCTGTCGTATCCAAGGTCAGGGTTCCCGTAAGGTCGAGGTTAGAGCTTCCGATAATATTCTCTTTTTGAGTTACAGTATGACCATCACTGTTAAAACTGGAATTGGCGGTGATATTCCAGTCTTTGGTTGAGCCAAAATCTCCGGATGCTTGAAGAGTGCCACCGCCCATGTTGAACTCCGAAGAACTTTGACCGTAAATCCCCCTACCTTTCAAAATCAAGGTGCCGCCATTCAAGTTATACTGATCGGTTCCCGTTGTGTTTCCACTGGTATCGAGTCCGACACCCGAAGCTGAGACGGTTCCTCCTGTCTGGTTAAAAATTCCGGTACCATCCTTACCTAGCATCACCACTCCTGCAGTAATTGTGTTCGTAGCGTGAGGCGTTCCGGTTAAGGTCAGCGTCCCACCTTCCATATTATAAGTGGATGTCTCACCTGGCCAATGAGCCACACGCAGTTCATTGGTCACCGTGACATCACTTCCGTCCTGCTGGGTTACCGTAGCATCTTTGTAATAGGATTCACCCAACCAAAGATTTGCCACATTCAAAACAGCGCCATCCGCAAAGGTCACTTTCGCTCCATCGGTAACATCGCCGACCTGGACAGTACCTGTCGTTGTTAAACTACCATCATAGGTTGTACCAGTTGCTGACTCAAACCGCACCGTTCCACTTCCCGTAATCGTATTGGAATACGTTCCCGCAGTTCCATCATTAAAAAACTCAAGCGCGGTTCCGTTATTAATCGTTGCCGTCCCCATCGAACCCGCACCGGTGACCCGCAAGTTACCGCCCTGCAAGTTGATGTCTCCTGAAATATCATTGCTCGAATTGGTCAAGACCAATAAACCTCCGTCGGTCCGGTTCAAATCCCCAATCCCGGACAACTTGCCGTTCAAGGTCAGAGTTGTGCTGCCGTAGGTCCGAATCGTTCCTCCTGTGCTATCTACGATCACATCCCGGTCAAGTGACTTACTGGATGTAGTAGCCAACAAACCTCCATCGTTTTTCAAGGTGATGGTATTGGCAGCATTGCCAAAAGAAGAATCATCGATCCATGAGACGATGCCGCTAGTAATCTGCAGGCCCCCGCTGAAGGTATTCCCGTTTCCATTCCCATTGCCTAAAATAAACTCTGCCCCACTTCCACCACCACCAGCAGTCAAGTTACCGTGCGCATTTATAATCAAACCGCCTGTTCCTGAGAGCACCGTATTCATCGACACATCCGTCGATCCTCCCGTCCCGAGAGCTGACGAATCAATGGTCGCACCACCCACATTCAAACTATCTGTCACACCACCGGTGAAGGAATACCCGGCACTAATTGTAATCTGGTTCACTTGATGGACTCCCGACACTGTTACTGTGCCTGCGGCACCCCCGAAGACAGCATCCTCGCCATCCGTCCAGACCACTGAGTTTCCTCCGGCTGCGGCATCATCCCAGTTCAAAGTCACATTGTCCCAAGTTCCATCACCTCCATCTGCATCAGCAGAGGTATCCGTGCCATCCCAATACAAGGGAGCAGCATAAGCCACCGCAGATCCTAACAAAGAAAAAACAGACCAACGAATTACCGATTTTCGTGTATTCATGTGTTTCATGGGTAAAGCAAAGGCGCACCATTGATGATCAGCCCCTAATCATAACCCAATATGCGCTGCGCATCATCAAATCATGGTATGCCTAGCCATCAATCAAAAAAAACATAAAAAACATCCCAAACATAAGGATTAGTTAATTATTTGCAATTCTCCCCCGAGACGGACAAGGGGAAGCATGACTCAGCGAGGCTAAAGAACAATTAGCGTTTTCTACGCAAAATCAGAGCGAAGGCACCCAGACCAAACAAGGTAAAGGTTGAGGGCTCGGGAATCACCGTCAAGGCAACCTGACCACCAGTAGTGATATCCAGTTCGAAATCCAAACCTGCGGTCAAGGTCGGCAGCGTTCCCAGATCCAATCCGTTGTCGGTCAGCGTTCCGCTGTATTCCATCAGCACCCAGCGATCACCGGATTGTGCATTGAGAAAATCATTTGTCACCAGCTCGGTCACATTGAGCGTGCCGTCGAGTGTCAGATCGGTAATGCCGGCAACCAGGTCGTTGATATTGCTTCCGTTCGTCTGGTCACTACCACTGAGTTCGAAATCGAGGAAGGAGCCAGTTCCAAGCATCAGACTGGAATTCATAGTTAAGGTTCCAGCACTGCTTCCGGGTGCCAGCACCGAACCGCTGGCCAACTGGATCGGCCCGAGCACTTGACCCGCACCTCCCAGCGTCTGTCCATTCTGAAGTTCGAAGGTTGTGCCCATTGCCGACACATCGAATGTAGCCCCGGCGCTTACCTCAATCTCGGAGGAGGCCGCTATCGATCCGCTCACGCCAAGCGAGAGCAAGCCTTCATCGATACTCGTTTTCCCTGTGTAAGTATTGGTTCCACTGAGTGTCAGGTCTCCCGAACCTGACTTAACCAATGACAGATTGTTTTCA
The DNA here is from genome assembly GCF_013391475.1 of Oceaniferula marina. NCBI lineage: Bacteria > Pseudomonadati > Verrucomicrobiota > Verrucomicrobiia > Verrucomicrobiales > Verrucomicrobiaceae > Oceaniferula > Oceaniferula marina. Next base: position 667,607 of record NZ_JACBAZ010000004.1, read on the forward strand.
TTACTCCCAGCCCCTCCAAGAATGCCAGCAAAAGTGCGACCGTCCCCCGTGTAGTTTACCGTAAGGGTCGATGCCGTCGCCGAACCATTAACAATACTACTTCCAGTGTTGTTGTTGTGGTTTCCGATATCGGACAACGTCTGGTTGTAACCATTCATCACCAATTTTCCAGATGTCCCTCCATCGCCAAATGCTAGACCCGTCGTGATCGGCAATCTATCATGACCACCAAGGATCACGGCACCTTGTCGGATCCACATGCCTTCCGCATAACTAGTGGCACCATTAATCAGGATAGAACCAGCCCCCCGCTTATGAAAATTCACATCAATGCCAGCTCTGGCTACGCTGCCACTCCCATTCATATCACCATTAATGACCAAATCCCCCGTCGCATTGTTCGCTCCGGATGCAACCTCCATGCGGTAACCATAATTTGCAGCATTCAAGGTAACATTAGAGTCGATGACTGAGCCCGAAGCGGCAGAAGCCAGAGTCAAGTGCACACCATTAATATCACCCCCCATCAGTGTAGCGGTCCCCGCATCATAGGTCCGCACCGTGCTTGCGGCCGTTTGAAAATTCAATCCCCCGCTACCGGCCAGACGGTGTGACGTTCCTCCTTTTAAATACAGCCCAGAAGCATCCGCTACACCATTACCATGGACAGCAACACCATAATCGCCACCCCATGCGTTGGTCCGAGAATAACCCAATTTAAGTGCGGCCCCTGGATCGAGGGTGTATTTGTGAGCCCCAGGGTTGGCTGTAATTTCCATCGTTCCGGCCGCTACAGTCGTCGCGCCAGACCATGAACCTCCACCTGCGAGAACAAGCGTGCCGTCACCGGTCTTTGTCAGACTTGAGCCCCCGGTCAAATTACCACCCACAGTAAGCGTTCCTGACATGACATTGATTTGACGGTCCCCGTTCAGAGTAATCGTGCCAGAACCCGTATTCAGATCGTTACTACCGACAAAAGTAACATCGGCATCCCAGGCGTGAGCATTCCCTGTGTTCAGGGTAAGAACAGATCCTGAGGTATTATCAATCGAACCGCCATTCACGGTGAACGTTCCCGAACCCAAGGCTCCAGCGCTATTCAGATTCAGCGTTCCTGCGTTCAGCACGACGCCTCCAGAGAAAGTATTGTCGTTGGAAATCGTTAACTCACCCGTGCCCCCTTTGGTCAACACCCCGTCGCCACTAATCCCCGTGCCACTCAGGCTGTAGTTTTTGCTCGAGTTATTGAATGTCATCGAGGCTGGGGCAACATCACTGGCAACATTGATCGCTGTAGTACCTGTCGCGGTATCATCGAAGGTCACTGCGTCACCGCGGTAAAATAAATTATCCGAACTCGTCCAGTTCGTTGCTGTCGTCCCCGCCTGCTCCCAAACATCACTGGTTGCTCCTGTCCATGTTGAACTCTCAGCACCAAGATCAAGGACCAAGGTCTTTGAATTATCCGTAACAGCAACACTGCGGTAATCACTGCTGTTAGTAACCGAAAAGCTATCCGTAAGATCCCCCCCATTACCATCGGTCAAGGTTCCCACATAACTGAGCAGATCGACGGTTCCAGACTGAGGAACGGTCGCAAAACTCAGGTTGGTCACTCCGTTCAGTGTGACATCGCCTCCGACAGCCAACACGGAAGCGGTTCCGGGATCGACGATAAGATTAGCTCCGGTCGTAGCGCCCAAGGTCAGACTGCCAGCAACACTGCCTTCGTCGCCCAGAGTCGCTCCGTCCGCCACAACAAGAGAGCCGCCCAAAGCGGTGCCCATATTAAAGCGTCCACCGGAAACGGTAACCGTCCCGGTGTAGGTCGCACCAGTCCCCTGAAGGGTGATGGTTCCATTGGCATTGGCATTTCCAGCAAAGTTAATTTCAAGATCACCGGATCCGGTCAAATCACCTGAAATCGTGCCACTGGCACCGGTGTAACCGACAACTCGTGAAGCGCTCGCCACTTCAAGATTGGCAATCGTGTTGTTCCCAAACCGAATTGCACCCAAGGTTCCGGCTCCTTCCGTTGCGCCCAGTCCATTGATCGAAAAATCATTATTGTACGTCCCGCCTTGAGTCAAAAATGCTTGGCCGCCATCATTGACCGTCACCTCCCCAGTTCCGAACGCTGAAACATGATTGGCATTAATCCGTCCTGCATTGATTGTGGTACCGCCCGAATAGGTGTTCGGCTGATCCAACACCAGCTGATTGACATTGTTTTTCACTACCGCCAGTGGTGTCGATCCATCGAAATCAACGATGTCCAACTTCAATTGCTGATCATTCGTGGTTAAATTTCCGCTTGCCGCTCCGCCGCTATTGATCGTCAGCGTGCCCGACGACGAGGTGATTTCACCGCTGTTCTGCACCCAGAAGTTCCGCCCGGTCATGAAATTCACCGTGCCTCCCGCAACATCAAGCGTGTTGTTCGCCTCGACATGAACATCACGCCCAGTGGTCAGTTCGTTGATGGTGGTCACGCCTCCACCATTCACACGCATCGATCCACTGGTAATGTTAAAATGTGTACCAGACCAATCGGCATCAAGTCCTGTGACATGCACATTACCACGCACATTGTTAAAATCTCCGGTGAAACCTGAGCCATCACCAGCCAACTTAATCGTGCCGCCATCGGTGTGCTTCAACGAAGTCGATGCCACTCCAGACTCATTGGAAATGGAACCCGCAATGATATTATTACTCACCCCGCCATAGTTACGAAGAACTCCTCCGCCCGCACCTACCTGAATATCCCTCGTAAAGTTCACATTCAAATTTTTATCCACCAAACCACCACCATCGAGGATCACAACATTACCAGCGTCCCCAAAATTGGAATTCATATCAACCACACCCGAGGTAATACGTACAGCGCCGACAAAGGTATTCGCCCCCCCAAGTCGGGTGCTACCTCCAACACCGCCACCCGAATCGGCCGTACTTCCATTTGAAGCAATGGTTAACTCACCGGTCCCATCAATGATCGAATCAATATTGACCACCGAACCATCGGAGGTCCCTGAAGTGTCAATCGTGCCCCCGTTGATCGTTAAGGTATCCCCCGTAATCGTATAGGCCGATGTAATCGTGATATTGCCAACTGTAATTGGTTCACTCAACGTCACCGTTCCTGCACCAACCCCTCCAAAAATGGCATTGTCCGGCGTTGTGTTGTTCCACACAATGCCAGCCCCGCTCCAGTTCTCCGAAGTGGTATTCCAGAGACCATCGGCACTGCCATTGTCCCATGTGAGATCTGCCGCAAAAACCGGTGTTACCGCGAGAGAAAAACACAGGCTCAGCTGTGTCGAAAATTGATTTTTTTTCATAAAAATAAAGGGTGAAAAAACAAATGCCAAAAACGATCAAACCCCTTAACCGTTCAGATAGCACTAATCAATTAAATCACAGCACCCTCTCGCATCAATGATATAATGCACAAAATTTTACTCAATCGGTAGTGATTGATCTATTATTAGTCATTCTTCCCCGAGACGGACAAGGGGAAGCATGACTCAGCGAGGCTAAAGAACAATTAACGCTTTCTGCGCAAGATCAGAGCAAAAGCACCCAGACCAAACAAGGTAAAGGTTGAGGGCTCGGGAATCACCGTCAAGGCAACCTGACCACCAGTAGTGATATCCAGTTCGAAATCCAAACCTGCGGTCAAGGTCGGCAGCGTTCCCAGATCCAATCCGTTGTCGGTCAGCGTTCCGCTGTATTCCATCAGCACCCAGCGATCGCCGGATTGTGCATTGAGAAAATCATTTGTCACCAGCTCGGTCACATTGAGCGTGCCGTCGAGTGTCAGATCGGTAATGCCGGCAACCAGGTCGTTGATATTGCTTCCGGTCGTCTGGTCACTGCCACTGAGTTCGAAATCGAGGAAGGACCCTGTGCCCAGCATCAGACTGGAATTCATAGTTAAGGTTCCAGCGCTGCTTCCGGGTGCCAATACGGACCCTTGAGCTAGCTCGATCGGTCCGAGCACTTGCCCAGCACCTCCCAGCTTCTGGCCATCCTGAAGCTCGAAGGTCGAGCCCACATCTAAAACATCAAACGAAGCTCCTGCTTTCACTTCGATCTCCGAAGAGGCCGCTATCGATCCGCTCACGCCAAGCGAGAGCAAGCCTTCATCGATCGTTGTTTTACCGGTGTAGGTATTTGCAGTCGACAAGGTTAATGTTCCGGTTCCCGTTTTCGTGAGTGTCCCGCTACCTTTGATCACACTGTCGATATTGACATTCACGTTGGACTCAGTGGACATGGTGGCACCGCCCGCATTGATCTGAAACTGCTTATAGGATCCGATATTGTCCTGATTGCCACCGTCATTCCATCCGTCGCGATACAGAAGCGTGCCACCGTCGAAGGTAAACACCGTTGCTGCTGGACCACTAATCCCATCATCATGTAACTGATCACGTTTACTCACCGCTACTGTTCCCTCATTGAAGTTCCACGTGATATAATCGGAGGTTGTGTTCGCTTTCACATCACCGGTCACCTCTAGGAGCCCGGTTCCCTGTTTGGTAATCGTGCCACCTCCCGTGATGCCATTCAGTGTCACGGTATCAGAACGATCAAACACAAGCGTTCCGTTATTGATTACAGCCCCTGTTCCAAGACTTCCTGTCGTTCCTCCGTTACCCACCTTCAAGGTGCCTTGGCTGATCGTGGTACTTCCGGTGTAGCTATTGTCTGCCGTCAGAGTCAATGATCCGGTCCCCGTTTTTTCCAAGTTCCCAACGCCTCCAATCGATCCGCTGACTGTGGCGCTTGCCCCTATCCAGGTTGTCAAGCGGGCATCCGATTGCAGAGTGACAGAGCCGGCAAGCTCTGTGCCATCATCGAAGCGAACGGCTCCTAACTGACCTGCAGCCTCGGTCACACCATTGCCATTCAAGTTCAGGGCATTGCTGAGAGTTCCGGTGCGCAGCCATAATTGACCTGTATCTTTCACCGTCATGGCTCCCGTGCCAAGTTCACCGCCATCCACATTCACTCTTGCACCTTCAATCGAAACCGCACCCGTGAAACCCGAACTGTCCCCACCGATCACAAAATTCGAACTGTTGGTCCCATTACCGATGAAATCCAAAGTTCCCGATCCGCTGATCGCATTTTCCAGTGTGAACCCATTGCCCCGGTTGATCACCAAGGCAGCATTATTCACTATCGAACCACTTCCCAGAGATCCAGAGTTTCCTCCATCTCCGAGACTCAAGGTTCCACCGTCGATCGTAAACGAGCCCGTCGTGTCGCCGTTTCCTGTAAGCGTCATTGTAGAGGGCCCGCTTTTCACCATCGCTCCTGACCCGGAAAAAGCCGTCGAATAACTTTGATCCGTTGAGCTGGCAAAGGTCAGGGTGCCTGTTCCTGTATGACTCAGCCCTCCTAAATTCGACAAACTGGCATTCAAGGTTACATTTCCCGACCCGGTAACGGAAAGAGTTCCAGTAACTTCGAGCGACTCCGCTCCATCCGTCAGATCTTCCAGAACGTAATCATTTCCCGCCGTATTGGCAAAGGTCACGTCGTTAGCAGCAAGATCAGACTGAAGAGTCACCGTGCCAGCTCCGGTATCACCGAAGGTTACCGAGTCCAGTTCAAAGAACAACAAGTCTGACCCGCCCGTCCAGTTGGTCGAGGCGTTGACATCCCACTGTCCATTCGCCGTGGCATTGCTCCAAATTTTGCTCTCGCTACCGATATCCACCTGGATTTCACCATTGGATGCTGCCGTGCTGGAAAAATTGGCAGCACGTGTTGTGTTGGTCAGGCTGAAATCCGAGGCAGCGGTACCAGTGTATGTTCCACCATAAGACATCACGGAAATCGTGCCATTCGACAGCTCGCTAAGGGTGACAACCACCCCACCAGCACTGCTATCCAAGTTACCTGAAATTCCGAGCATTTCAGCTGAAGCTGTATCGACATTCAAACCACTACCTGTTGCCAAAACAACATTGCCTGTAATGGATCCTTCACCAGCAAGCGTCTGACCACTGTTCACCACCAAACCTCCAGCTAATGCCGAAACATCCAACGTTGCTCCGGATTGGATCGTCACAGAGGAAGAACTACCAATGGCTCCAGCGCCGGTCAAAGCAAGCACCCCCTCGGTCACGGTAGTGGCTCCGGTGTAATCGTTGGCTGCCGTCAGGGTTAAGGTGCCCGCACCCTTTTTCTCAAGGGTTCCCGAACCACTGATCAGATTCCCCATGCTTAAGGCATCACTTCGGTTCACCACCAAGGCTGCATTGTTCGTTACCGCACCACTTCCCAAGGTTCCAGTTGTTCCACCATCACCAACACTCAGCACTCCCTGACTAATAGTTGTCACCCCGGTGTAGGTGTTAGCACCAGTCAAGGTCAGCGTTCCTGCCCCTGTTTTTTCGAGCGTTCCTGTCCCACTGATGTCATTGACCATCGTCAAGGCATCACTGCGATTGATGATCAATGCTGCATTGTTCGTTATTCCACCCGAGCCCAAGGAGCCGGTGTTACCACCATCACCAATTTTGAGCGTTCCTGATTGAACCTCAACCACACCCGTATATCCCGTGCTGTTGGCCGTCAACAACAGAGAGCCAACCCCGTTCTTGGTGATTTTTTTCGAGCCGAGAATCTGCCCGCTCATCAAAAAATCGGTATCCGGATCATTGACGGTGATTATCGAATTTGCATAGGTGTTATATTTGACAGAAATAACCGACTGAATCGCAGAGTCCTCCACAGTCACAGTTGTTCCACCTCCTCCATTGCGGGTGCGCAATTCCCCAGAGCTGCCGGTGTAATTCTCAATCGTCCCCCCAGTCATCCAAATATCACCGACATAGCTTGTCGACCTGAATTGGAACGTTCCTCCGTTCAAGGTCATATGTCTGTTGGGATTAGAACCGCCACCAAAAGAATGTGATCCCCAGTTCACTGCCGTTGCCCCAGCATTGACTGTGAGCATACCACTGCCCTGTGCCGTATTTTGATACCATCCACCTCCGGAAAGAATCACTTCACCACTATTCACGGTCACACCTCCGCTGAAGGTGCTGCGCCCGGAAAGGTCCATTGTTCCTGGACCACTGAATACAATACCTCCCGTTCCGCTGATATTCCCTTCAAGAGTGAGCCTTGCTCCCGCACCGGCACTGAAATTTTGGGTTCCTTCAATCGCCAAGGTATTGTTGACCGTAGCATCACCATTGGCTGTAATCCCGGAACTCAGAGTGATTCCCCCTGCCCCATTGAGCGTATAAGCCGTCATATTATCAAAGGTGATCGACCCAACTGACACATCTTCGGTCACATCCACTGTAAACTCACTCGCGGAATCATTGAAGGTCACTGAATCCAGCTGATAAAACTCTGTCGCAGCTCCATTGTTCCAGTTCTGTGTCGTGGCCACGTCCCAAGCGTTACTATTTGCCCCCGTCCAGGTGACGTTATCACCTGCAGCAAAGGTCATCGTGATGGCTGATCCCGTGTCAGCAAGAGTCGGTGTATTTCGAAACTTGGCGGAACTCGCTGTATCCACCTGTAAATTTGCCAAGCTACCACTTGCAAGATTGGAATAGGTTAGCACATCGTGTGTCCCAGGCGCCGTTACAGCTCCGGAAATCACAACATTATTTGTCCCAACAAGGTTTAAATTAGCCACCCCCAAGGCGCCACTCGTTGACGCATTCATCATAAAGGAAGCTCCCGCGCTAGAACCCAGGGTCAGATCACCGCCCATCTGGGCCTCTCCGCTCAAAGTGCCCGCATCATTAACCATCACATCCCCGCCGTCGAGGTCATTCAAGGTCAGCAAGCCTCCGGACAGCGTCATGGTTCCTGAATACGCACCACTACCGTTCGTATTGATCACTGTGGTTCCGTCACCTGTAATGTTGACATCACCTGTTCCGGTGAAGCGAGTCCCTCCCAAGGTCAAGGTCCGGCCAGAGGCCAGACTCCACTCTTGGTCGCCCGCTGCCACATAACCGACAATCTTGAGGTCACGAACTGCAGCTGACATATCAATCCCACCCTCTTTGGAGGAAACAAAATTATTATACGTCGTGTTATTCACGACCACATCCGTCGCCACGCTTACACCGTCCAGTCGAATTCCGTAGTAGGTCAAACCAGCCCCCGTTCCCAGGCTTCCTGTTTGCTTATACGTGTCATTAAATACGGCAATATCAGCATCGGTAGGAGCAGATCCGTCTACCCAGGAACTTCCAGTCACGAGACTTGTTCCGTTATCAGCTTTTACTACAACATCGGCATGTGCAACGGAGAGGGCCATGGAAACACCCATGCTCAAGGGAAAGGTCAATTTATTCATCATTATGATTAATTACAGTAAGGGTAAAAAAATATTTATGGTTAGAAAACCCTAAGTTCGCAAATATGCCTCCCTAATTTTTGCTGCGGCGCATGATCAGGGCGAAGGCACCCAGGCCAAACAAGGTGAAGGTTGAGGGCTCAGGGATGACGACTAGACCAACCTCTCCTCCACCAGAAAGATCCAACTCAAAGTCCAGACCTGCGGTCAAGGTAGGCAGTGTGCCCAGATCCAATCCGTTATCGGTCAGCGTGCCTGAGTATTCCAGCAGCACCCAGCGATCGCCAGCCTCGGCATTGAGGAAGTCATCCGCCACCAGTTCGGCCACGTTCAAGGTGCCGTCCAGTGTGAGATCCGTGACACCGGTCATCAAATCATTGATACCGGAGCCCGTGGTTTGATCGGAGCCACTGAGCTCAAAGTCCAAGGTCGATCCGACGCCAAGAATCATGGCAGAATCGAAGGTCATCGTGCCGGCACTGTTACCCGGGGCAATCACCGATCCGGATGCCAATTGGATAGGCCCAATCACTGCACCAGCGCCACCAAGCGTTTGTCCATTCTGAAGCTCGAAGGTCGAACTCATGGCCGAGACATCGAAGGAGGCTCCAGCTTTCACTTCGATCTCAGAAGAGGCCGCAATCGAACCACTTCCCGCCAAACTGAGTATTCCCTCTGCAACCGTCGTATTCCCAGTGTAAGTATTAACTTTGGATAAGGTTAAGGTTCCGGTTCCCGTTTTAGTGAGAGCTCCCGTTCCCTTAACCACACTATCAATATTCACATTGACCGCAGACTCGGTGGACATGGTGCCACCTCCGTCATTGAGTTGAAACTCCTTGTAGGAACCAATATTGTCCTGATTGCCAACATCATTCCAGCCATTGCGGTACAAGAGTGTTCCACCATCAAAGGAGAATACGGTTCCAAAGTCGCCAATGCCATCATCATGCAATTGATCCCGCTTACTCACAGCAACAGTTCCCTCATTAAAATTCCATGTGATATAATCAGCGTCTCCGTTCGACTTCACATCGCCCGTCACTTCTAAAAGCCCAGCACCCAGTTTGGTGATCACACCGCCACCGGTAATACCATTTAAAGTGACATCATCTGATCTATTGTAGATGAGTGTGCCATTGTTAGTAACGGCACCTGAGCCCAAACCTCCGGAAGTGCCACCATCACCCGATTTTAAAGTTCCTGAACCAATCTCGACAGCCCCCGAATAAGCTGAGTTATTCCCTGTCAGCAACAAGGTTCCCACCCCATTTTTAGTGATCTTTTTATTTCCTGTAATTTGACCACTCAATAAAAAGTCAGTATCAGGGTCATTCACCGTAATGGTTGAGTTTCCAACCGTATTATATTTCGTTGAAATTACCGACTGGACCGCTGAATCCTCAACCGTAATCACCGTGCCCCCTCCTCCTCTTGTCCGGAAATCAGCATTATTGGATAAATAATCCTCAACCTTACCTCCCGTCATCCAAACATCATCAACGTAGGTTGAAGAGCGGAGTTGGAAAGATCCTCCATTCAAAGTCATATCCGCCGAAGTGCTGTCTCTTCCACCAAATGAATGTGCATTCCAGTTTACCACCACGGCCCCTTCATTCACCGTCAGCATGCCTGACCCTTGTGCTGGGTTTTGATACCATCCGCCACCAGACAAAATTACTTCGCCACTGTTCACGGTTACCCCTCCTGCAAAGGTATTTCTTCCGGAAAGATTCATCGTCCCCTCCCCATTGTATTCCATACCTCCCGCGCCACTAATAACGCCACCCAATCTGAGCGTCGTTCCCGAGGCGGCGCTAAAGGTGCGGTCACCACTCAGAGTTAAATTACTAACAATCACAACATCTCCACTCGCTGTGATTCCAGAGCCAATAGCAATACTTCCTCCTCCAATCGTATAGGCTGTCGTATTATTAAAAGTCATTGATCCAACAGACACCTCTGAAACCAAATCAATCTCAAATACACTGGCGGAGTCATCAAAAATCACTGAATCAAGATTATAAAAGTTAGTTGCTGCTCCATTATCCCAGTTGCTGGTTGTATTCACATCCCAATTGGCATCATTAGCCCCCGTCCATGTGACATGATCACCTGCCGCAAAAGTCAATGTGATGGCACTACCCGTATCAGCCAGCACCGGGGCGTTACGGTACATCGAAGCACTGGCGGCATCGACTTGTAAATTAGCCACACTTCCGGTCGCAAGGTTAGCATAAGTGAGAACATCGACACTCCCCGTACTACCTGATGAAAAACTAACGGTGTTCGTCCCCACAAGATTGAGGTTCCCAACTCCCATCGCAGCACTAGTCGAAACGTCCGCAAACAAAGTGGCTCCCGCAGATGAACCTAAAGTTAAATCTCCAGCCAACTGCGCCTCACCACTCAGCGTTCCTGCGTCATTGACCACCACATTTCCGCCATCGAGGTCATTCAAGGTCAGCAAGCCTCCGGACAGCGTCATGGTTCCTGAATACGCACCACTTCCGTTCGTATTGATCACTGTGGTTCCGTCACCTGTAATGTTGACATCACCTGTTCCGGTGAAGCGAGTCCCTCCCAAGGTCAAAGTCCGGCCAGAGGCCAAGCTCCACTCTTGGTCGCCCGCTGCCACATAACCGACAATCTTGAGGTCGCGAACTGCAGCTGACATATCAATCCCGCCCTCTTTCGTAGACACAAAGTTATTATACGTCGTGTTATTCACCACGACATCCGTCGTCACGCTTACACCATCGAGACGAATCCCGTAATAGGTCAGACCTGCTCCGGTGCCCAAATTTCCAGTCTGCGTATAAGTATCATTGAATACGGCGGTGTCGGTATCCGCAGGAACAGAGCCTCCGACCCAAGAACTACCGGTCACCAGGCTGGTTCCATTATCATCTTTAACAACATCAGTTTGTGCATTCGCTTGCGCGACGGTAAGAGCCATGGATACCCCCATGCTCAAGGGAATGGTTATTTTTTTCATTTATATTTTAGGGTGAAAACACGGGGGTATTATTCACGAAGTAGAAATATGCAAATGCTCAAATATGAAGCGCTCTTAGCTTTTACGGCGGCGCATGATCAGAGCCAAGGCACCCAGCCCAAACAAGGTGAAGGTTGAGGGCTCAGGGATAACGACCAGGCCAACCTCACCTCCTCCAGAGAGGTCCAATTCGAAGTCAAGACCTGCGGTCAAAGTAGGCAGTGTTCCCAGATCCAATCCGTTATCGGTCAGCGTGCCTGAGTATTCCAGCAGCACCCAACGGTCGCCAGCCTCGGCATTGAGGAAATCATCCGCCACCAGTTCGGCCACGTTTAAGGTGCCGTCCAGTGTGAGATCCGTGATACCGGTCATCAAATCGTTGATACCCGAGCCAGTGGTTTGATCTGATCCACTGAGCTCAAAGTCCAAGGTCGATCCGACGCCAAGAATCATGGCAGAATCGAAGGTCATCGTGCCGGCACTGTTACCCGGGGCAATCACCGATCCGGATGCCAATTGGATAGGCCCGAGGAAAGCTCCGCTACCACTGAGCTTCTGGGCATCCTGAAGGACAAAACCTCCGTCCACCGCAGAAACGTTAAACGAGGCCCCGCTTTGCACTGAGATCTCCGAGCTATTGGCAACAGACGCGTTGGTTCCCAGTTCCAGTGTTCCCTCATTCACTGTTATTTTTCCAGTGAATGTATTCACTGCTTCGAGAAGCATTTTACCTGCGCCAGATTTATTGAAGCCACGGGTTCCGCTTTCTCCTATGACAGCGGAAACTGTCAGATCATTGTCGGCAGCACCATCCGCAACATTAAATGTCGGAGTGGCATGCAGCGTCATTTTCAGGCCACTGATTGTGGATCCTCCGGTCGACTCATTCACAGCCATGGTTCCACCTTGCAGACGTAGGTCCGTGTTCGTGACGTTGATCGTTCCGCCGTTCAAGGTGATATCACCGGCGCTCATATAGTGACCACCATTCACTGTCCACGTTCCACCTTGATTGATCACAAGGTCAGGTCTCTGGTATCCTCCACCGAGGCCACCCAAACTGTGCGTTCCAGTAAGCAGGGTTCCACCGTCATTGATGGTGATCACTTTGTTAGCAGTGGAAAAATATCCAGTAGCCCACCCCCCTTCAAGCGCTTCATAGGTTCCGGAGTTGATGGTGATGTCCATGTTATTCCCAGCCTGTCCGGTGCGGAATGTCGAGCTACCGTTGTAAATCAACTCACCACCACCGACCACACGGCGTCCCAGATTGACAGCATCGCTGCGGTTATAACTTAGGCTAGCCCCTGTCGCCAACGTGATATCACCGGATCCTCCGATGGCTCCGCTTGTCCCACCATTACCCACAACCACGGATCCTGCCTGAATATCAGTGGCTCCGCTATAAGTATTGTCATTCAGCAGGGTCAAGGTTCCGGTGCCGGCCTTTGTCAGTCCGCCAGCGCCACCAATTCCGGATCCGGTCAGGGTGAAATCATTGGTGCTATGGTCAAACGATGTGCTGGCAGTGAGAATATCACCCGTCAGGTTAATGGTTCCACCACTGCTATTGGCATCGTCGAACTTCACAATATCGTAATCGTAAAAATTCGTGGCCGTGTCTCCGGTCTCAGTTTTCCAACTTTCGGTGGTATCCACGTCCCATACGTTTCCACCGGCTCCAGTCCAAATGACCGAATCGATCGAATCCACGGTGAGGGTAACCCAGGTATTGAAGAAATCATTCACTACACTCACTCCGTAGTGAGGGTTAGGTAAGACGGCACTGATTCCATCACCTCCATCACCATTGATGAAGCCTTCATAATCATACAAAATAAATGAATCGTTGATCGCAAGTTGCCCGGCAGGAATAATATTCACAGTATGTGAGCCATTGATCGTAAATTCGCCATCTCCTGTGACGTTGATTTGATCAGCAGTTCCACCTCCAACACGGAAATTGGCAACAGAGCCGCCATTTGTGGTCAAGGTTGTCAAGGTGGCCGCTCCAGGAACAGTGTCGGTCCCTCCTTGAATGGCTCCTCCATTATTAACAACAACACTCGAGCTTACATTGCCAGATACATTCAATGTGCCAGCATTCACGTTAATCGTTCCCGTGTGAGTATTTGCAGCATTGCTCAGAACCAAGGAACCATCACCGGCTTTATTGATCGTACCATCGCCAAACAAGACACCGGTCTGATTGACCGCAACTCCATTATCCACGTCAATCGTGCTCGTCGTCGATGTAACAGCCTCAACTCTGGATCCCCAATTAGAATTGGCAACACCTTTTAACACACCGCCACTGAGAGCAACTCCATCATTATCCCCCTGCCCGACAATCCCCAAGCTTCCAACTTCAACGACTCCCTGGCTCAGCAGAGTCAGAGTGGATGCCGATGATCCATTCCCTGCGCGATTGCGGTCAAACTGGAGACCCGCGGCTTTGACGGTCGCGATTCCGGATCCACCACCTACGGTCATGTCACCTTCACCATCCCAACCCATCATAATATAACGAGCGGCGCCACCGTTTGAAGAGAGGGCAGTTGCATCAAGGGTTCCACCGCTGATATTGTAAGCTCTTCCTGTTCCGGACCAGTGCCCGATACGAATCCCGGCACTTCCTGCCTCCATCGTGACGGAGCCACCAGTCTGGGTAATGGTTCCCGAGGTTCCGCCACCATTACCAATATTGAGATAACGGGCTGTCACATCGGCACCATCTTCGATAATCACATTACCGTTAGCTAACTGCAATTCTCTGAATGTAGCTGTCGTTCCTGTACCATAAATCAGCTCACCTCCATAGGAACTCATAAGGCCTTGGACGCCACTGCCGTTGGCATCCGTCGTCGTTCCAGCAAGGGTGGTATTGGTGATGGTCAGCTTATCAACGGCTGTTCCTCCATGTTGGCGCAAATGACTATTCACATCTCCGAAAGTTACACTCGAAGAATCCAAAACCACATCCTTCCCGCTGAGGCGATAACGCAAAGCCAGACCGTTCCGGTTCAGAGCAATACTTGAAGGGCTTCCGATCGAGCCCGCAGTTCCCACATCGCCGACCTGGAGGATATCATCTTCCACAGTCAACGTCCCTGTGACTGAAATGTCACTGAGAACGGTCAACTGGCCACCTCCCGTTTTAGAGAAGTTACCCGAGCCTGAGACATTCCAGTTCAGGTTACCTCCCCCATCTACATTCAGCGTTCCAGCATTCACGGTTGCTGCACCGGTGTAGCCAACGTTATTGCGAACAGTCAAAGTGCCTGTCCCGTTCTTGATGAGATTTCCACTACCGGTCAAGGCACCCAAATACGAGCTGTCCGTATTATCGCTCCCCACGGTCAATGCGTTGGCTCCGATGGCCAAGGCCCCTGTGCCGGCCAAACTCCCGAGACTATGGTCAGCACCCAAGGTTGTGGTTCCGGTGATCGTTGCCCGTCCACTCACGGTGTTGGCACTGTTCAAGGTAATGGCTCCCAGTGTATTTAAATCTGTGGCAGTCAAACCCGAATCAATGGTCAATGTACTGGCCCCGTCGGCCCGCAGCAGACCCGTCCCTCCCAGCGCGACCGTACCCCCTGTCAGAGTCACATCACCCTCTTGCACCCAAACCGCATCCACGCTCTCAGACCCACCAAGGGTCACGGTGTATGCTCCGGTAGCATCACCCCCAGCAGCAAAGACAGCGGCATGCCCACCTGTCCAGTTCGACGTCGCAGCCTCGCCCGTCTCACTGGCCGACCAATTAGCATCCGACCAATTGCCACTCGGAGTCGCTCCACCTGCACCGGCTGTCGCGCCATTGGTATCCCAATAACTCAACGTTCCCGTGTAGGCATTTACTACTTGAACCCCCGCAATGGCAGCGCGCGCCGAGTTCCGATCGGCAGCCAACACCACGGACACCTGATCCTCCACTTTTAAATAATGATCACTTTCCAGCAAGGCATCCGCATTGGTCCAGTTCACTCCAGACCACGTATCCGCACTACCTGAGGCCAAAACCGTAGACCCTGCGCCATCTCCTTTGTAATAAGTTCCATTCACAGAAACCGCAGCATAATTGGCAGCCTGCGATGTCCCTCCACCTTGGTCCGTTGCCTGAATCATATAAATATCATTCAACAAATACGGTGAATCCAACGTCACGGACCAACCTGCACCACCATCATCCAAATAACCAGTGGTCAAATCTCCATTCTCCGATGTTGCGGTCGCCCCCGTGGAACCTGACAAATAACTGTTATTCGCGGTCCAGGTCACACTGGCTCCAGTCACCACCCCCGTACTATCGACCAAACTACCTAAGGTCCCCCCGCCGTTCACCGTAGTATTGTTCCAATAATCACCTTGAACAAGAACCGCTCCGGATGTCTTCCCGGCTTCATTAATGGGACCACCTCGGTCTGCTCCAAAGTTTACACTGATGCTTTGAGCTGATGTCTGACTCGTCATCACGATTCCCGCCATACCCATCAGCATGCAAGATTTCATCAATCGAGTCACCATCGAGTGTCTCTCATTTGCCATACCTGACTCTGTCACAAAGGCTGCATTACGGTCCTTCTTGATATCTATATTCTTTTTCATCGGATTCATGTTGTGGGGTGAACCATCGCATCAAGTTATTTTTCCATATAGCCCCATGGAAAAACCACTACGATAGACTAGCCTAAGATATAGGAGAATAAGCCCACTCAAGTCAACCACAGATTTATCCCCCTATCGTCAATTTTGCCGAATACATAGTCCTCGATAGCAAAACAGCCCGACACCAAAGGCGTCGGGCTGTGTGATAAAAAATGAAAAAAATGGATTAAAGGGCTTTCATGTTGCCCATGGCATCACGAAGGTATTCACCAATCTCTTCCACAGGATGGTTGCGAATCGTGAAATTCACATCCACCAAGGTGCGGTTGTCCACAGCGGTGGAGCAGCAGCCGAATCCTTCACCAATCACGTCCGTTCCGACGGTCTTCATGAAGTCTTCCAGCAGCGGCACGGCAGCGTGAGCGAAGAGGTAACATCCATACTCTGCGGTGTCGGAAATGATCCGGTTCATTTCATAAAGTTTCTTACGGGCGATCGTGTTGGCGATCAGCGGCACTTCGTGCAGCGACTCATAATATGCGGACTCATCTTCAATCCCGGCTTCCACCATGGCTTCGAAGGCCAGCTCAACGCCGGCGCGCACCATGGCAATCATCAGAATGCCCTTGTCAAAGAACTCCTGCTCGGAAATCTCACCGCTTGCTTCGGTCTTCTCGAATTCTGACTGACCGGTTGCCTCACGCCATCCCAGGAGGTTGGCATCGCCATTGGCCCAATCAGCCATCATGGTACTTGAAAACTCACCGGAAATAATATCATCCATGTGTTTCTCAAACAACGGACGCATGATCACTTTCAGCTCCTCAGACAATTGGAAGGCCTTGATCTTGGCGGGGTTGGAAAGACGATCCATCATGTTGGTGATACCACCTTGCTTGAGAGCCTCCGTGATGATTTCCCAACCTTCCTGAAGCAGCTTCACAGCAAAACCGGGCTCAACACCCTCGGCTTTCATCTTGTCGAAACAAAGCAATGATCCAGCCTGCAGCATACCACAAAGGATCGTTTGCTCACCCATGAGGTCAGACTTCACTTCGGCCACAAAAGAGGACTCAAGGACTCCTGCATGGTGTCCACCCTGGGCAACACAAAGTGCCTTGGCAATTTCCAGACCATTACCGTTCGGGTCGTTTTCCCCGTGGCAGGCAATCAGCGTAGGAACGCCGAATCCTCGTTTGTATTCTTCACGAACCTCGGATCCCGGAGACTTGGGGGCCACCATGATCACGGTCAGGTCCTTGCGGATTTCTGTTCCTTCTTCAACGATGTTAAATCCGTGCGCATAGGTGAAACATGCACCCTCTTTCATGTGAGGAACCACACTCTCCACAACGGACGTGTGCTGTTTGTCTGGAGCGAGGTTCATCACAATGTCAGCCGTCGGCAACATTTCTTCATAAGTTCCCACCGCGAAATCGTTCTCCGTGGCGTTCAAATACGACTGGCGCTTTTCAGCGATTGCAGCATCACGCAAGGTGTATGCCACGTCCAATCCGCTGTCGCGCATGTTCAGTCCCTGGTTCAGTCCCTGGGCTCCACAGCCAACGATAACGATTTTCTTTCCTTTGGCTGCTTCCGTGCCATTGGCAAATTCTGCAGCATCCATGAAGCGGCAGGTTCCGAGTTCCTGTAGCTGACGACGCAGCGGCAGAGTGTTAAAATAATTCTTGCTCATAATAATGATGGTTTGAGTGTTCGGGGTTTGGATACCTCCCGCCTGTCGACGTCTGACTCGATGTCAGCAAAAGGTGCGCGCATTGAACCCTAGATTCAGCCTTGCGTAAATTGATTTATCAGCCACATTACATTTCATTTTTCGCAACAATAGACATCTCCACATTGCACCTTTCGCACAATTCTCCTCACCAGTTGATAAGCAAAACCTCCCCTGATCGATGAACCTTCACGAACTACAACATTTTCTGGTTCTCGCCGAACAGCTCCATTTTGGGAAAGCCAGTCAACTCTGCAACCTCAGCGCCTCCGCACTGACTCGCAGCATCCAGCGTCTGGAAAACTCTGTAGGACAAGAACTGTTCGAGCGAAACAACCGCAGTGTCACCCTGACTTCAGCAGGTATCACTTTCCAGCAGTATGCAAAAAAAACCATCCGTGACTGGCAACGCCTGCAAGGGGAGCTGCAGCTGCCTGACACCGTCGGAGGCCTCGTTTCCATCTATGCATCGGTAACGGCCGTTTACAGTCTTCTGCCTGAATTACTGGAGGCCTACCGCACTCAATACCCGGATGTGCACCTCGAACTTCGAACCGGATCTGCGGAACAATCCCTGCAGCAAGTCATCTCTGGAGACATTGACTTGTCCGTAGCCGCGCTGCCGGATCACCCACTCAAAGATTTGGCGTTTATGCCGCTCACCAAAACCAAGCTCGTTTTTATCGGACCCAAAGATTTTGACCAGGACTTCGATCCCGCGCGCACCCCCCTCGTCATTCCCCGCACCGGCTTGTCCAGAAATCGACTCGACCGATGGATGAAGCAACAAAACATCCGCCCCCGCATCAGCACCGAGGTCTCAGGCAACGAAGGACTGCTGGCCATGGTCCGGCTAGGCTGCGGCATCGGTATCGTCCCCGAGCTGGTGCTCGAACGGAGCCCGTTCCGATATGAAGTTAAAATCATCCGCCAAACGCCAAAACTCAAACCCTACGTCGTCGGACTCTGCACCACACCGGCCAACTTAAAGCGAAACAACATCCATGCCTTGTGGCACCTGGCGGAACAGCACCAGCTGCAAGAGCCCTCTCGTTCCCGTCGGACAGGAGCCAAGTAGAGGCCGGCAGCATGGGCGGACGCCTTCTCAAGTCGAAGTAATCGACAAGGTTCCAGTCACCCCGAAGGATGCCCGTTCCTCGCCACCACGAAACAAAACCAACGATCCCCGGATTCGGCCCGAATAATTCGATAAACTCATGCTATCAACTCCCAAATGCAGGCGGTATTTCATCGTATGCACCTTCCCATTGTATATGCAGCTATAGGGTGTCTCAAATTCCATCGCAGATCCCAGCCAGTGCCTGGACTGCACCTTCACATTGAAAGCACCCGCACCCACGGCATTGTATGCCGTCCCCCCGCTTTCAGAACTAAAACGGTAAACCGTGCTGGTTCCAATCTGACCTGAAACCTCGGGGACAACGTTGGTGGCAATTTGCATATCCCTTCCCTTCAACTGATCGGGCCAATAGACTGAGTTTGCCGGAAATTTCACCTGCGAAACATGGAAAAACATGTTCGATGCATCTCCGATCAGGGAAGATACATCCCAGGCTGATTCAGCCTCCGAGGCACCACTTAACAATCGGGAAGGTTCTTGCTGCCAATCATTCAGATCACCGCTGTAACTCAGGCGAGTCAGACTCCCCGGCGGCATCTCCATTTCCAAGCTCGCATCCCCCTTGGGATCGAGCAAACTGAAAGCTAATGGCGCCATCTGCGGCAGATCCTGACCGTGCTCATCAAAAGCCTGGGCTGAAGCTCCAACACGCCTGATCGAAACTTCTTCGATGATCACATCGTCCACAGGTTTCCATTCGTCATCAACCGCTACCTGATTGATGTCATAACAGACTTTTCTCGACGCATAAGGGTCCGACGCCTGCGGGTCATTGTTCACTTGGGCAAACAAGGTATGCGCACTGTAGGTGACTGGCGCTGAGGAAGCCGTCATAAAAAAACGGGCCCTGTTGGTATTGGGGCCGATATTATCCATATAAACCAACCAGAAGCGATCCACCGCCCCCGGGATACCCATCTCATCACGGAAGGTGTAGCCTGGACCGTCATCCGTGGGTTCATCGACCCGGGCTCCCGCCTGGCTGACCACACCTTGCAACACACGGTGAAATTTTAGACCGTTGTAGTATGGCTCCTTTTTCAACAGGCCGTTCGAAGGATCCAACCAGTAACTCGACCCCTCAGCCAATCGAATAAAATTGGCAACGGCACGCGGCGCTGTCTGGTAATACAGCTGCATCGTAAACGTCCCCTTCGTGGTTTTGACATCCGCATAGATCTGTGCGGATACCGAACCCGTCGCCATGGCCAGCCCCCCGACCAAGCATAGGCTGCGTTTCAACATGAACATCATTTGATCAATCAAGGTGTGTAGGTGAAGGGTAAACGTACAAACTTAACGTCTTCCGCAGTACCTACCCCCCCGGGTCCGGGGATTTGATAAACAATGGCCCCGTCACACCATCCAGATGTCGGGGAATGGAAATTGATATACCATTGCAGCTGTCCATTATTTAAATTCCAAAAATTCAACGTCGTCCATTTTTCAGACCCTACAGGGACATCAAAAACAACCGCCAGTCGGGCTATCGGCATCCACCGAGCCAAACTATAGGTTTTCCGTTCTATTCCGGACGCCTGATGTAATGGCTGTTCATAATACAGCAGTGTTAACGCTCCGGAGCCTCCTCCGGAATGGGCCCACGTCCCTCCACCGCTCCCGTCGAATGTTACATCAACCGTTTCTGAGTCACCCATGGGCAATGAAAACACACTTCCTGCCGTGGTCATATCTTGAGGGGCTCGCAGGAGGGAACTATACTGGGTTTGCACCATTCTAGTGAAGTAGCGCTCACCCTGAATACCTCGAAACACTTCACTCGTATCATCAGCGTGATCCGCACTGAATAAGTAAGGTATCGATGATTCCTGCTCATCAACGGTCTCCTTCAGAGACGTCCAAGTGGAAAAATCCTTGGACTCAGTCAGGTAATATTCGCCCAAAGCCTGACGATCAAAAGTCATCGTGTATTCCTGCGAAGCCAAATCGTATTTCACTTCAGGTTGAACCGCCGTCACCACGGGTAGAGCTAAGGCTGGGTCATGGATATTAAATCCAGCCAAGCCAGCACCTGATATCACAACGGATTCAATCACAATCGGAGCATTCGGAAGATCATTCACCCCTGTCGAAAAAACATTGCTGTTGGTAAAATCATCGATAATTGCACGGCCATCTGGGTATGTCGCATCATTGATGACCTCACCAAACACCGAGTGCTTATCATCCAAGTGTGAAGTTTCCCCGAAAGTAATAAAAAACTGGGAACCATTCGAATGAGGACCCGAGTTCGCCATCGATAACATATAACGCCCGTCATGCCTCAAATCAGGGTGAAACTCGTCCTGGAAAGCATATCCCGGACCACCCGAGCCCGTCCCCCGGGGATCTCCTCCCTGGATCATAAAATTGTGGATCAAGCGGTGGAACGTCAGCCCGTCATAGTACTTTTTGCCGGTCACCACCTTACCGGTCGTGGTATCCAACCATGCCCTTTGACCGGTCGCCAAACCGATGAAATTTGCACAAGTCCTCGGAGCCTTGTCATAATGCAACTGGACTCGGAAGGTCCCCAGCGAGGAGCCACCGTGGGATACGGTGAAATCCGCATAGATCTGGGCATGTACATTGCTCGCCAAGGCGAGCACCATCCATGTAAGGGCACAAATAAGGGCTTTCATGTCGCGAGACTGATGCACCATCATATGCAGACTTGCAATCCGGAAATTCACAGATCAACCTCCCGCCCGTGCAGGAAGCCGTTCAACATCAAGCAATTCAAGAGATGACAATGGAGACGCCGGACCGGGGCTACGCGCTCTTTGACCTCGATCAAACCCTGATCCCATGGGACACCCAGTTGCTGTTCTGCGATTTCATCCTGAAACGCATGCCGTGGAGACGCTTTTACCTGCTCATCTTCCTCCCCTTCCTCTCCCTGCATAAAATCCTGGGCAGTGAAGGCATGAAGCGCGTTTTTCTCAATTACCTCTGGGGAATGACACCAGCGGAACTGGATCAACTCGCCGAGGAATTTGTCGACCAACACTACCCCGACAGCTTCTACCCTGAAATGCTCGAAGTTCTGGAGCAGCAAAAACAACAAGGCCGGATCACCGTACTCAGCTCTGCCAGCCCCGAGATCTGGGTCAAACCCATCGCCAAACGACTTGGTTTCGATTTCTACTTCGGCACCACTCTGGAAACAGCCCCCCGGGTCCGATTGTTCCCCGACATCATCGGAGGCAACAACAAGAGCGAAAATAAAATTGTCAAAATGCGCTCGATCCTTCCTGAAGGGTTCGCCCCCGAAGCCGGCACCCCCCTCCCCGACAGCCATGGGTTTTCCGACAGCCACGTCGATCTCCCGATGCTCAACATCTGCGAATCCGCCAGCATGGTTCATCCGACGGACAAACTGCGCGCCGCAGGCGAACCACGCGGATGGAAAACCTACACCCCGGAACGACCCACCACCGGCAAACGCGAATTTGCCTTTGCCTGTATCCGCCAGGCGCTTGGGATCTACCACCAACGGTAGGGAGGATTGGCCTCAATCCTCCGGGATACCACACTCCGGCATTTTTTGTTACCCCGGATCATCTTGCCGCGTGAACCGGGCCCCGGTTTTGCCCTCGCGCAACCGTGGGCAAGCACTCCCCCATCCCCTACAGCCTGTATTTTGAAATCAGGATCCTATGTGACAACTTTGTTACACCATTCCATTCCGTCACAGCGACCCGGATGTGTTGTATTCTGCGCCGTCAGGATTCGTGCCCCCCTACACGATGACTGGCACGTTCAACTACAACCAAATCAATTCATGACTCAAACCAATAAACTTGCAACAGCCGCCACCGTGGCTGTTCTCGGTTCCGCCCTGCCGGCACTCGCTGGTTCCACGACACCTGTTGAAGCCCCGGAAAGCAACCCATGCGGTGACTGGTGTGATACCCTCAAAGGCATCGGCACTGTCTATAAAAACGGCGACAACCCATACGTCCAGGAGCTGAAATTCTTCGGCCGCTACCAGTGGCAGTCAGCGCACATCGATGGCAACGACGTCAACGGAGATGATTTCAACTCCTCATTCGCCACCCATCGCCGCTTCCGCCTCGGTGCCCAGATGAAGTTTGCCAACTACTTCAAGCTCAAGGCCAACGTCAACCTCGTAGCCGACGCCAAACACACCAGCGCCAACAGCATCAACTGGGGATTCCCCGATGTGGCATCCGCTGTGTTCGATGAAGCCAAACTCACCTTCGACGCCGGCAAGGCATTCGGAACCGGAGGATTGGATCAACTTCATTTCACCTACGGCCGCCAAAAGCTCAAAATGTCCCAGGAAGCCCACACTTCCTCGAAAAAAATCAAAACGGTTGAGCGTTCCGCCCTCGCCAATACCATCTACCGCTCCGCCCGTCCGGTCGGATTCACCGTCGACGCAGCCAAAGGATCCTGGAGTGGCGCCTTCGCCGTCTTCAGTGACCAGATCGCCGGCACCGAGTGGGACTCCGTGATCGGAGAGTGGAGCGATGGCATCGGTTACTACGCCAACGTCACCAAAACCTTCAGTGACGACAGCGAACTCCTCATCGACTTCCTCTACCACGACGACAGCGGCGACGCCCTCGTTGACTGGTTCGGATACGACTGGGCGGCTTCGGTTGCCTATGCAGGAGATTGCGGTCGTTGGGGATACATGGCCAACGCCATCGTGGGCGACCACGGCGACCTCGGTAACGAAGACCGCGAAGGTCTCTTTTACGGAGCCGTCCTCATGGGCACCTACTGGATTGCGCAGGACTCCCTGGAGTTGGTTGGTCAATATCAATGGCAGGGTTCCGAGGAGTCTGAAGGTGTGCGCACCAACAGCCGTTACTTCCGTGCCGACAACGGTGGCGATGTCAACAGCGGACGTGGCGACAGCCATCACTCGCTTTACGCCGGCCTCAACTGGTATCTCTGCGGCGACAACGCCAAAATCATGACCGGTGTCGAATACCAAAACCTCGACACCCCGGATGGTGACGCCGACGGCACCACGCTCTGGCTCGCCTTCCGCACCTATTTCTAGGATTTGATTTCAAGCAATTTTTCATAATCTGTCTGTGGGGTGCATCCGTTATGGGTGCGCCCCTTTTTTGTCCCTTCTCACGCTAGGGCGAATTGGCTTCAATCCTCCGGAGAGAAACCGAGAACAAGGGCAAAGCACGGCTGATTGAGGCCAATCAGCCCTACCACGTCACCCGGAATGGCCAGTCTTCAGCTTTATCACACAAGCCTGCCCTAACCGGGTTATCGAGTATATAAGATCGCTTTTGAATCAACGAATCTTGACTACGCAGCCGATGATCAAAATAACCATCCTGCCATTTGATATTCAAGGTCCTTGCGATCCACCGTTTCCAGTCTTTAATCACCTCACTCATGCGTTTCGCGCCATCAAACAGAATGAGAGCATGAATGTGATCCGGCATGGCAAGAAACAGCCGACAACTCCAAAGATTTCTTTTGTTCCGAGAGACAAGGGTTGGCTGCAATTCATCCCAAACAGAAACAATGGCAAGCTGGTTGATCCCCCTTGGGCGGGTGCAGATGGTAATAAAATAACATTCAGGGAACACGCCACCCACCCAAAAAGGCGTTTCATGTCTGAGCGTTTTGCGAGTCGGCTTCATCATACCAACACTAACAAAAACAAATCAAGCCGTCCAGAGTTCTCTATCAACATCTAATTTTCGAACTGACACAGCGATAGATGGTAGGGAGGATTGGCCTCAATCCTCCGGGGAGAAACCGCAAACACGCGCAAGCCACGGCTGATTGAGGCCTATCAGCCCTACCGACGCAAATCGGTCCTACCGGGGGCGTTTGGTCAAACCCAGCCGCTACTTCCCGATACAAAAACTACCGAAAATCTCACCGAGTAGTTCCTCGGTATCGATCCGGCCGGCAATTTCACCCACGGCGTCCATCGCTTCGCGCAGGTCCATGGAAATAAACTCAGCCCCTTCTCCGGCTGACAAGGTTTGCTCTGCGGCCAGCAGTGACTGCCGAGCCCGCTTCAAACACGCCTGATGACGGGCATTGATCGCCACAGCATGACCACCCCATTCACCGGCACCCAGAGAAATTTCGTGAGCTATCGCCGCTACCAGGTCATCCAGGTTCTGCCCGGGCAAACATGAAACCGCAACACCCTGCTCAGCCTGCCAAGCAGCATAAACGCCAAGATCCGACTTGTTGATCACCAATACATGATGGCGTCCGGCAATTTCTTCCTCACTCAGGCGTAGAGCAGGAGGCTGGCTTCCATCCACCACTTCAAGAATCAGGTCCGCCGTCTCCACTTGGGCACGGGTGCGGTCCACCCCCTGTTGCTCAATCACATCCTCGGTATGTCTCACACCGGCGGTATCGATCAGGCGGACGGGAATGCCTTTGAGGTTCAGCACCTCTTCCACTGTATCCCGGGTCGTTCCTTCGATATCACTGACAATGGCCCGCTCATATCCTAACAAACCATTCAGCAAACTCGATTTCCCAGCATTGGGAGCACCAAAGATCACGGTCCGTAAACCCTCACGGAGCACCCGCCCTTGCTCCGCGGTCTGTAACAATCGATCTACCCCCGCAGCGGCCTGAAGCAAACGCTTCGACAACTCCACACCGGTATCCGTATCAATATCTTCCTCGGGAAAATCAATGAAGGCCTCCACATGCGCAGCAATCCCGAGCAGCTCTGATCGCAAGGCCTCGGTCTGGTTTCCCAATCTACCCTGCAGTTGCTCATGCGCAGCACGCATCGCCAGATCCGTCTGGGCAGAGATCAGATCCATCACCGCCTCGGCCTGGGTCAGATCCATCTTGCCATTCATGAAGGCCCGCTGGCTGAACTCACCCGGCTGAGCGGCCTCGACGCCACACTCGAGCAATCGCTCAAGCACCCGACGCATCACTAGCACACCTCCGTGGCAGGCGATCTCAACCGAATCTTCACCGGTGTAACTCCGGGGCCCTCGAAAGCTGGTCACCAGGGCCTCATCAATCACAGCACCATCGCCATCCACGATCCGCGTCAGGGTAGCGTAACGTTCGGCGAATTCTTCCACCTTGCGCCCCTCGGGCAAACAACGACTAACACAAGCCATCGCCTCCGGTCCACTCACCCGGATCAAACCTACCGCACCCATTCCCGGGGCGGAAGCAATCGCAGCAATCGTCGTGTCCATCGGAATATCGAGAGTCAATCTCAGGATGCCAGCACCTCATCGAGAACCTCGATGCAGCGTTCGTTTTCCGTTTTGGTTCCCACCGAAATCCGGACCCAGCCTGGAAGTTTGTATCCACGCATCGCACGCACGATCACGCCCTTCTCAAGCATCGCCTGGAAGACAGCATCACCGTCCCCCACCTTGACCAAAACGAAATTCGCCACGCTAGGCACATACTCCAACCCTCGTGCTTCAAAAGCACTGGCGTAAAATGCCAGTCCCTCGTCGTTCATGGCCTTGGTGTTGGCGACGTGCTCCTTATCTTCCAAGGCGGCCAAGGCGGCAGTCTGGGCCATGGCATTGGCATTAAACGGCTGGCGGGCCTTCTGTAAAATAGCGGCCACACCCGGAGCAGCCAGCCCGTAACCGATACGCAGACCGGCCAGGCCATAGGCTTTTGAGAAGGTTCGCAGCACACAGACGTTTTTCCCTTCGCGGATGTATTTCAAGGTATCCGGCGCGTCCTGCCAGAACTCGTAATACGCCTCATCGAAGACCACGACAACGTGGTCCGGCACCTGCGCCATGAAGCGGTCCAGAGCATGCTCATCGACATAGGTTCCCGTCGGGTTGTTGGGGTTGGCTATAAACACAAGGCGTGTATCCTCAGTAATCGCCGCGGCCATACCATCCAGGTCATGGATAAAATCGGGATCGCAGACCTCGACATACTTGGCACCAAACAAGGTGGCCATCAACTTGTAGACGACAAAAGCGTGTTCCGCGGCAATCAACTCCGCCTGCGGATTCAAAAAACAATGGCAAAGCAACTCGATGATTTCATTTGATCCATTGCCCAGCACCACATGCTCAAGACCGAGGTCGTATTTTTTTGCGAGGGCGGAACGCAGCTTGTATCCTCCACCGTCCGGGTAGATGTGCGCCTGGCTCAACTCCGCACGCATCGCCTCCTGCGCCATCGCGGATGGCCCGAGGGAGTTTTCATTCGATGCCAGTTTGACGATTGTTTCGGGATCCAGCCCAAGCTCACGGGCGGTCTCTTCGATCGGTTTCCCCGGCTCATAGGCAACGAGGTCACAGACAAACTGGTTCGCACACCGCTGAACGGGCTGAAGGGATGATGGGTCGCTCGACATGCGCGGAAACTAGGCGAGATCCCTCCAATGCGCAATCCAATATCACATCGATGCCTCTCGGTATCATTCCAATAAAATGGATAGACCCTTCCCACTTCCGCGTATTAAGTCGTCATGAGATGCATCAACCAGTCCACTAGGGGTAAACTTGTTCTGGCACTTGGCACTCTGTGTCTGGCTTCTATCCCCTGGCAGGTAAAAGCGACATTGGAGAAGAACCAGAAACATCCCAATGTCTTGATGATTGCGGTTGACGACCTCAACGATTGGATTGGCTGCATGGGTGGCCATCCCCAAGCGATCACCCCGAACATCGACCGCTTGGCACAGGATGGAATGCTCTTTTTGAATAACCACTGCCAAGCCCCGATCTGCGGTCCATCCCGCGCTTCCGTCATCACCGGACTCCACCCCACAACCACGGGTATCTATTTACAGATCCATGATAAAAACATCAAAAAGGCCAACACCGCAGCCAACAAAAGCACTTTTCTCAGCGACTGGTTTGAGCAGCATGGCTACAAATCCATTGGTGCGGGGAAAATTCTGCATCAAGGAGGCAGGATTCTTTTTGATGAATACGGACCGGGTAGCAGCATGGGTCCGAAGCCCAAAAAGAAATTTAAATTTGAGCCCAAAGACACCGGATTCCCTCCAGGAACCCAAACCGACTGGGGTGCCTATCCAGAAAGCGACCAATCCATGCCCGACGTTAAAACTGCAGCTTATGCGGTAAAAAAACTCGGAGAAAAACACGACAAACCCTTTTTTATGGCCATTGGATTCTGCCGTCCTCACGTCCCGTGGTATGTCCCACAAAAATGGTTTGATATGTATCAAGCCGACAAAATTCAATTACCAGCTTACCATCCTGAGGACATGGATGATGTGCCGGATATGGGAAAACGAATTGCCGAGGTTCCCATGATGCCCACAACCGAATGGGCCATTCAAAACAACGAATGGAACAATATCATTCACGCCTATCTGGCATGTACCACCTTTGCCGATGCCCAAATCGGTAAGGTTCTCAATGCCTTGTGCCAGAGCGAATATGCAGATAACACCATCGTCGTCCTCTGGTCAGATCACGGATACCACCTCGGAGAAAAAAACCGTTTTGCCAAACAGGCGATCTGGGAGAGAGACACCCGGACCGTCTTATTGATCAAATCGCCAGACACCATCGCTGGAGGAAAATGTGAAGCCCCCACTCAACTCCTCGACATCTACCCCACCTTGCTGGACCTTTGCCAACTGCCAACCAACCCACAGGCAGAAGGACACAGCCTGAAACCCCTGCTGCAAAACCCAAAAGCCGATTGGAAACACCTCGCGGTCACCTCATACGGCGTGGGAAATTTTTCCATTCGTGATCGCACATACCGCTACATCCGATACGAAGATGGATCTGAAGAACTCTATAACCTGAAAACCGACCCCAACGAATGGAATAATCTCGCTAAGCTGAATCAATATACCGCGGTCAAGGGTCGGTTCGATCAACACATCCCCAAGTCACAGGCCCCACTCTCGAAAGTCAGCTACTACAACATCAATGCCTACTGGCAATCCAAAGTCAAAGCCATCCAATCGAGGAAAGAATAATAGCCATCCATACAAACGGCTACACCTCAGCCGTGTAAATACTTGCAATCCCGAAGCTCAAGGGCTTGCAGCGGGCATTTTTGTAGCCGCAGGACTCAATCAGGTCCGTCATTTTACTACCGCTGGGGAATTGTTCGATGGTCCCTGCCAGATATTCGTAAGCGTCCCCTTCTCCGGTCATCATGCCGGCAATTTTCGGTAGCACCTTGTTGAGGTAAAAGCGGTAGGGGCGCCTCAGGATTCCGGTCGGAAGCGAAAAATCAAGCACCAGCAGGTGACCGCCAGGGCGAATGACACGGCGCATTTCTTCCAAGGCATCCGGCCAGCTCGCCATATTGCGCAGACCGAAAGCGACCGTCAGCACATCGAATTCATCATCCTTAAACGGCATGTTCATGGCGTCGGCCACCACCGTCTTGGCTACGCCGCGCTCGGCAGCGTGCGCCAGCATTTCCTCACAGAAATCCGCGCCCGTCACCATTGCTCCCGGACAATCCCGCTGGAGTTCCAAGGCAAGATCACCGGTTCCGGTCGCCAAATCGAGAATGGTTACTGGCTGCCAGCGCTCCACGATCCGGCCAACCTTACGCCGCCATAAGATGTCGGTTCCCAGACTCAAGACATGGTTGGTCACCACATAACGATCCGCGATACGACTAAATGCCTTTTTTACATATCCAGGGTCCTGCACCTTATTAAACTTCAAGTTGTAAATTCCTAATACCCACTAGCCTGGTAAAATATCACGGTAGATTCCGGGGTCACTGCCCGGGATACCAACGGCACCAATGGCCTTGGCATAAAACTCCTCCGGGCCAACCCCGCCAATCATTCCGTAGACGTAACCCAAGTCCTTGAGCGATTCCATCGATTTAAAAAGCAGCGCTTTGCCGATCCCGGTCCCACGAGCCGCTTCAGACACACCGGTCGGGCCGTAAAACCCACGAGCGGTCGTCTCATAACAAGCAAAACCGAGAATCTCCTGATCCCGGGTCGCCAGGAAACAGGTCACCGGTTGGCGCGAAAAAGCGACCTTCACCTCGCTCTCCCACTTGGGGGAGAAATGCTCTGCCGCCCAAGCTGCAACCAGATGCCGTTCATACGCACGTGCCCGGCGCAGAATAACCCCCTGATTCTCAACCCGCCGGTACACATCCTGCGTATCCGGCAACTCATACAGCCTGACCAACATGTCAATCATGCGCCATTCCTACAGCATGCCCAGAGCAATGTCCATTGACTATTGTTCCAGCAATTCAAGAAACGGCCAGGCTTCAATTTCTTCCTGCCCCTGAATCACATCGGCCAAAACCGGAACCCCGGTCAGATCTTCCACCAAACTTTTGTTGGTCACCGTAGCGGTATCGAGTTCATCCACCAGGTTGTTCACCACCATGCCCACCGGTTCAATTCCGGCCGAGCGCATCGACTGCACCGTCAGCAAGGTGTGGTTCAAGGTCCCCAAGCGGTTTCCAACCACCAAAATCACGGGCAACCCGATATCCTTGGCGAGGTCCGCAATCATATATTCCTTGGTGATCGGAACCATCCAGCCACCAACACCCTCAACCAGCACCGCATCATGAGCCGCAGCAAGATCCGCAGCCCCTTGAATCAAAGGCGCAATTTCCAGATCTTTTTTCTCAAACATCGCCGCCACATAGGGGGCTGCCGGAGTCCGTGCCCAAAATGGGTTCACCTTGTAAAGATCCAAAGCACCCCCGGCATCTCCACCCGAGGCCTCTTGCAAGGCATAGGCGTCTTCACGACCACCACAACAAATCGGCTTATAGCCAACCACATCCACGCGCTCTTGACGAAGCGCCTTGAGAATCAACGAGCTCACATACGTTTTGCCCGCATCCGTATCTGTTCCTGTAATAAAGAATCCCTTCATAAATCTAAATCCACCTCTTCTGGCGTCCCTCTGACACGGCTCAAAAAGCAGCCGCCCTCAATCCATTTCGACAGTCACTAGCGCGCACGCTCTTCGAACATCCTAAACTGCGAGCCCCGTGTATTCTCGTTATAGAGCATGTACTTAATCAGCAGCCAGATTACCACGGCCACCATCAAGGTCGCCAGCTTCGCCGGCCAATTGTTCATCCATTTTTTCTTCATGCTCTCTCTCCTTTGGTAAAAAGATATGTTCCAGTTTTGATCGGAACGCGTCCTCGCTTAAACCACGCGACAGCTTCCCATCCACACAAATCGACACCTGCCCGGTTTCCTCACTCACCACCACGGCCACACAATCAGCCTCCTCGGTCACACCGATGGCAGCCCGGTGGCGAAGCCCCGTACTGCGGTCGGACAACTCACGGGAACTTACAGGAAACACACAACCGGCACCTGCCACCCTGTTCTGGGCAATGATCATACCTCCGTCGTGCAAAGCCGTCTTCGGATGAAACACCGTCAACGCAAACTCCGGAGAAAAAACGGAATCCAACTCCACGCCCGTCTTCAGGTGCTCTTTCAAGGAGATCGATCGTTCAAACGCGAACAAAGCTCCAATCCGTTTTTTCGACAACTGGCTCACGGCCTCGGAAAAAGTATCGAGAAACTCATGGGTCTGGGATTGGGAAAAGGAAAACAACTTGGTGCTTCCCAGTTTGGCCAAGGCGTTACGCAACTCCGGTTGAAAAATAATCAGGGAGGCTGCCGCCATACCAAGGAACAGGTGCTTCATAATCCACCAGATGACTTTGAGATCCAAAATCAAGGAAACCGAGGACAAAACCATCAAGAGCAATGCCAAGCCGACCATGATCCTGGCCCCCCGGGTGTCCTTGAAGGCACGATAAATCTGGTAGAGACAGATCCATATAATCAGGATCTCCCCCACCGCACGCCAGTAATCTTGAATAAAACTCACTTCCTGCCGTTCATTTAGCCATAAACCACGCACATGGGAAATTCTTATTTTCGCTTTTCCTCAAGCAAGACAAGGGTTCTCCTTGACTTGCCCCTGTCATGGTGGACGCTTGGGAGCGTAATCACTCCCCTTCATTCCGCCTCAACGTCTCGAACACCATGCGATTTTTTCTGCTCTCATTGGTCCTTGCCATCGTCCCCGCATCCGCGAACCCCACCATCGTCGGCACCATCCCTCGTAAAGCCCCACCCAGCATCAGCGCCAAACGCGCCATCGTTGTTGACTACATGAGCGGGCGGGTCCTCTACGAAAAAAATTCCCGCGAGCGCTGCCACGTCGCCAGCACCCAAAAACTACTCACCGCACTCTGCGTGTTCGACACCAACGTCAACCAGAGCTTCACCATCACCAAAAGCGACACCTGGGTCGAACCCACCAAGCTCGGCATCCTTCCCGGCGAAGTCTACACCCGCAGAAAACTCGTCGGAGCCCTGTTAGTCAAAAGCGGTAATGACGTCGCCCGCGCACTTGCTCGCAGCGTCGCCGGCAGTGAAAGTAAATTTTCCGATGTCATGAACCGGAAGGCCCGCAGCCTCGGCATGAAGGAATCCAACTTCCTCAACCCACACGGGCTGACAGCCACGGGTCAATATTCCACCGCCAGAGATATGGCGATCTGCGCAAGGGAGGCCTTCAAAAACCCTGCCATCCGGGGGATCATCAAAACCAAAGGCTACAATTTCCGCTTCTCCAACGGGCGCACCAAGTATCTCAAAAATACCAACCGGGTGCTGAAAAGCGTCAACTACTGCAACGGGATGAAAACCGGAACCACCA
Organism: Oceaniferula marina; assembly: GCF_013391475.1. Classification (NCBI taxonomy): domain Bacteria; kingdom Pseudomonadati; phylum Verrucomicrobiota; class Verrucomicrobiia; order Verrucomicrobiales; family Verrucomicrobiaceae; genus Oceaniferula; species Oceaniferula marina. Next base: position 700,097 of record NZ_JACBAZ010000004.1, read on the forward strand.
GAGCCTCAGGCCGCTGTCTGATCTCAAGCGGCACCCTGAACGGTCGCACCGCCATCGTGGTCGTGCTCGGAGCCACATCCAGCACCATCTGGCGCGATTCCGAACGCCTGCTGCGCTGGTCGCTGGAGCGTCCCGCCGCACGGTAACAATGGCCACTATCATGATTTAAAATCCCATGCGTAAACCGGAAGATGAATTGGCCCAGCTGCAGCAGGCTTCCCTGCTGCGCAGCATCCCTGATGAGGAGGCCTCTCTGATCAATTTTGCTTCCAACGATTACCTCGGCCTCGCCCGCCATCCCGGAATCGCGGAAGCCTGGACCGATGCCATCCAACGCTACGGCAACGGCTCCACTGCATCGCGACTCATCTGTGGAACCTCCCCGGCCCACCGTGAGCTTGAATCCACCCTTGCCGAGGCCAAAGGCACCGAAGCCGCCATCTCCTTTGCCACCGGCTACAGCACCTCCGTTGGCATCCTCACGTCCCTCCTACAAAAAGGAGACACCGTGATCCTCGACAAACTCTGCCATGCCAGCCTGATCGATGGCGCCAGAATGAGCGGAGCCACCATTCGCGTCTTTCCCCACAACCACCTCCCCAAACTCCGAACCCTGCTCACCTCCACCGCAGATAAAGCCAGTTCGGACAGCCGGACACTTGTCGTCACCGAGTCCATCTTCAGCATGGATGGAGATGCAGCCCCGCTGAAAGAAATCAGCGACCTCTGCAAAGAATACCAAGCTCTGCTCATGGTCGATGAAGCACACGGACTCGGCATCCTCGGACCTACCGGCATGGGCCTCGCTGAAAAACTCGGCCTTCAGGGCGCAATCGATTTCCATATGGGCACTCTGGGGAAAGCTGCAGGTGTTGGCGGCGGCTACCTCGCAGCCAAACAGATCTGGGTTGACCTTTTCATCAACCGAGCCCGCTCATTTATCTATTCAACCGCTCCGCCACCGGCACAAGCCGCCGCATCAGCCGAAGCCATCCGCATCATTCGCAGTCAGGAAGGAGCACAACTCCGTCAACGACTGTGGCAAAATATATCCACGCTGCAAGACGCACTCCAACTTCCGAAACAACCAGGTTCTGCTATCATTCCCTGGATGATTGGTGAATCCAAAGAAGCTCTGCAACTTTCTAAAATACTTCGAGATTTAGGCATGCGCGTTCCCGCCATTCGCTATCCGACCGTGCCACGTAAGACTGCCCGCCTGCGCATCACGCTGAGTGCTGCACACAATCCATCCGAGATCTCGGAGCTCGCAAAAACCCTGATCGATCGAAGCCAGTAAAAATCAAACCCGGGATTATTCCGTTGAACCCTTGATTCGATAAACCAGAACCTTGTTATCCAGAAAACTGGGAACGTATAGCAAGCCTTGCTCCCGGTTGATCCCGATATCCGCGGGTGTCGTCACATCCGCCAGCTTCGTTACCCGCTGACGGTCTGCACTTACATGACACACTTGGTTTCCTTTGAAATCGGACACCAGAAACGATCCGTCGTCGAGTGTTTCAATACCATCCAAGTTGGTAAAATGCTCAGCCAGGCCAAAGGCCACTGGAGCCTTTTTGCCCGAGGGATCCAACTCGTAAAGGTCATGCAGGTCCCAGCTAACAGCAAACATCTTGTCCCCACGAAAGGTCAAACCATTCACCCCGGCAGGTGCCTGAATTTCCCGCTGTGTGCCATCAGGCGAAATACAAAACACCTTCCCCTGAGCGACATCAGACAACCAAACCGAACGACCGTCCGTCGCTAAATCATTGGCCTTTTCAAACCCCTGCGCCACGACAGCCAGCCCCTCTCCTGTGATTGCATCACAGCGCAGCAAACGGGTGTTATCGGTAAAATACAAATCAGAGCCCAAGCGGCACATCCCCTTCGCCGAATGAATCGGAAACTCCTCCGAACTGTCCAGCCAGCGCAAATCACGCTTTTGCAAATCAGCAGAGATCCGACTGATGTGTGAGCGGCCGTCATCATTCCAATATTCGCCCGGCTCACTTTCAATATTGGAGACATAAAGCACATCCCCATCGGCCAAGACACACTCCGGAACATCAAAACCATCGATCGTTTCCAGCAACACGAGCCCAACTTTCACGGAGGACGTTTCCCCGCCCTTTTCACAGCCCGTTATCATCAAGCCACCAAACGCCAACAAAACAGACGAAATCCCATATAAACGAATCCTTTGCATCATTGCCCTGTCATACGACACCCCCAACCCGATTCTTGCAGTGAAGCGTGGATGCCTATCGTGCAGCCAGCCGACGAACCAACATCGATACTTAAACCTCCGTTTGTCGATTCAGGCCCTTGCGAAATGCCGCTGGAGTGGCGCCTTCGACATCACGAAAAGCCATGTAGAAAGAGCGAATATTTCCAAAACCACAACGCTCGCTTACGACCTCCACAGGCGAAGTGATTGTTCTGAGCAGGTTTCTTGCCATCGCCACGCGCTGATACCGAATCTCTTCAGCTGGCTTTCTGACATGAGAACGTTGGAAAATAAGATACAACTTGCGCAAGCTAACCGAACACAAGTTCGCCAGCATGGGACAATCGAACTCCGGACGGGTAAAGTGAGTCCGTATCACCTTCATCGCACGATGAAACTCTGGATCTCTCAACTCCCCGGCCAGCAACGAAGTGCTCGCCCGTGCCCTCACACCGGATGGGGCCACCTTGTGATGCGCCGGTTTTCCAGCGACCCCCTGAAAAAGCGATTCCAGTAACTCCGCAGCGCGATAGCCAACCTGAAACAAATTGTTATCCACACTGCTCAAGGGGATTTGTAACGAGTCACAGATCAATGGGTCATTTCTGACACCGATCACGGCCAAGCGGTCAGGAACACCGATCCCCGCATCCAGACACGCCTCAATCACCTCGGTGGCAAATTCATCATTCTGGCAAAACACCGCCGTCCCCGCCGGCAACTGGGAAAGCTCCTCCATCAACCAATGATGCCTGCTCAGCCAGTCCCCGGAATCAGCAACCAACAAACAACATGGCATTCCCTGCTCCTTGAGGACCTTGACAAAATGATTCACCCTCACGCCAACAAGATCCCGACTCGGACAATAACAAGCAAACTGCCGAAACCCTTTGGCCTGAAAATGCTCAATCGCTTGCTCTACAATCGCACAGTGGTCGTCTGATACCGAGTGATATTCATCCACATCCTCACCGGTATGGCCAACCAACACCAGATTCCCGCCAACCCAAGGGTATCGTTCTTTGATTTTTTTCCGATATTCCACCGCCGCTATCACTCCCATTCCATGCCAATGAGCAGGAAAAGGATCCCCCCCCAATGCCACGCCCGCCTCCAAATGCCAACCGTGGCCGGCAGCAAAACGAGCAATACCATGATGTAACTTCGGATGATACCAGTTCAGAGCCAGTAATACGCCCCGCCTCACCCCCCGTTCCTGTATCTGATGCTCCATGGCTGAACTCCCTAGCTTAGATTGCACGATTATTCCATAAAAATGCACATTCATGTATTATCAGAGATTGAGATTCCTGACAGCTTTGATCGTCCACTGTGATCTGTCACGGACAGGTACCGATGGACTCTTCAAAAGAAACCAAGTAAACCAATATGAAATACACCACCTTCACCGCAGCATGCTCTCTGCTATCACTCAGCTACGCGGGTGCCGCGACTTCCTTCACTGGCGGAGCCTTGAATAATGCCGGCAACTGGGACAACGGCCTCCCCACAGCTGGCAACGACGGCAACATCGCTGTAGCCGGAGACCTCGGCAACCTCGATGTCAATACAGCAGGAGCTGTCAGCGTCAATCACACCTCCGCCACCCTAACAAAAACAGGAGTCAGTTACACCGATGCCACGTTTGAAAATTCAAACGCAGGTGGCACGTTGGCTTGGAACATGTCCGGAAATGCCAGCATTGACGGGAACCGGGTTCTCAGTTTTGATGATCATACCACAGCTACAATTTCCGGTGGCAGCATCGTCTCTTCAGGAGTGGGGGGATCACGCCTCCAGTCCCTGGCATCAAGCACTGTGGTTAACATCACAGGTGGCACCTTCACCAATCTCGGATTTTGGGCCGTCGATGGCAGTCTCAGCCTCATCGGCGGGAATGCTGATCTAGGAACACAGAACGTCAGGGTGAGTGGCTCCGGCTCCATCACCATGGGTGGAAACTTCACTTTAACCGGTGCGGCTACAACCGCAGCAAACAACCAGTATTTCTTCACAGGGTCAACCATCACGCTTCAAGCAGATTGGTCCGGAAGTATGAGTAATGCGAACTGGGACAAAGCGGCTTGGATCAGTGAGATCGAAAGCATCAACCTCGTCTACGATGGAACAACCATTAACGGGGCCAACTTCGACACCTATTTTTCGGAAAGCAACGGCACCATCACCGCGATTCCCGAACCAAGCGCCACAACCTTGCTCGGACTGAGCGGGTTCGCCTTGATCCTCCGTCGGCGAAAATAAGCTTCCCCCCTCAAGCTTTATTCCTTATCAGCCTTTCTGGAACGATTCATCCGGAAGGGCTTTTTCCGGTACCTCACTCAGGTCTCACTTCAACATCCTCATGCCGCAACTCCATCTCCTCGCCCTCACCCTACTGATCACTCTGGGTTTGACTGCAATCGCCCCAGCCTCACATCCCGCAGCCACCACAGAACGACCAAACGTCATTCTGATCCTCGCCGATGACCTCGGTGCTGGTATGCTCGGCCACAATGGCCAGAAGATTGTCACCACGCCACACATCGACCGACTCGCGGCCGAGGGGATCTCACTCACCAATCACTATGGCAACACCTACTGCGCTCCCGCACGCTGGAGCCTGCTGACCGGGATGCACAACGGCCGCAAAGGCTCAGGTTCTCAAGCCGGTGGAGGAGCGCTGATCAAACTCGACCAACAAAATCTCAGCCCCGAAGCATGGGATACCGCCTTCAAAAAAATACAAACCAAGGCTCGTCCAATTCCCGACAACGAAGTCTTCCTCGCTCAGATTGCGCAACAAGCCGGCTACCACACCGCCGAGTTCGGCAAGCTCGACATTGGCTTCCTCACTTGGAACACGCGCCTGCAACGCCATGGCTGGGACCACCACTTCGGGTTCTACGATCATGTTCGTGCCCATGGTTTTTTTCCTCCTTACCTCTGGAAAAATGGTCAAAAAATCAAGCTCCCGGGGAATAAGGACATCCGCTGTGGCAAGATGAGTGAACGCGGAAACGACCCGGTAGGATCAGGTGGCACAACCTACTCCCAGGACGTATTCGATAGAGAGATCATCAACTACATTCGCCAACAACGGTCCGAACGATTCTTCCTCTATCATCCAAGCCAGCTTCCCCACGGTCCCGTTGCCGTCACCGAGCTTCACCCGGATTTTGCCACGCGCAAGGACCTCACGCTTTCTGAAAAAAAATACGCAACCATGGTCAAATCCCTCGACAACACGGTTGGCAAAATCATGGCCGAACTCAAGCGTCTCGATCTCGACAAAAAAACCATCGTCTTTTTTTCCTCAGACAATGGCCACGAAACCTACTACCAAAATGCCCAAAAACAACTACCGAAACATCTTTGGCGTTCAGGTAAACTCGCAGACGGCAGCAAGTCGAATGTCACCGATAAAAAATGGAGAGGCACCAATGGTGGGGACATATTTAATGGCAATGGAGGTCGCGCCGGACTCAAATGGAGCACCTGGCAAGGTGGTGTCCATTGCCCGATGATCGTCCGCTGGCCTGAGAAAATCCAGCCCGGCAGCCGAACCAGCCATCTAAGTGCACACTACGATTTCATGCCAACTCTCGCTGACATCGTTGGCAGCCAACAACCAGAAAATAAAGATGGCATTTCCTACCTACCTAAGTTGTTAGGGAGAAATCAACCCAACACCCACGATTGGATTTTCATTCAAAACACCGGCCCGCGTAGCCTCAGTGCCCTCATCACCCGCAAGGGATACAAACTCATCCAACTCAAAGACAAGAGCTACCAACTCTACCATATCCTCAAAGATCCGGGAGAACACCACAACATAGCCAAACAACATCCCGAACTGGTCAAACAACTCATCCCTGTGTTTGAAACACAGCAAAACTCCGGGCGCCCGGATCTGCAATCATACGCCCCCCGATAGCTCACTCTCTTCGAGGCCTTTGATTGAGGGACAACGATAGGCCCCCACAGCCTTATAAAGGCTTATAGAAGGCTTTGTCAGATTGCACACTATTCAGGCGGGGCCACTCCTGTTCTGGATTTTTTAGCGAACTCGGCGTGTTGTTTGAGCACAGGGGAATTTTCAGGATGGTTGTGTACACTCACGGTTGCTCCAGGGTCGTTTTTCAAATCATACAACTCCACGGCATCGATTTTGTTGGTCTTTCGGTCAACCCACTCGGTGTAGCGCCAGTTTTGGGTGCGCACACTGGTTCCGCGGAGGCTCAACTTACGCCGGCCGTCCCGTTTATGGTACTGACTAAATGCAGCCTGTTTCCATTTGAGGCCAGGGTTATCGAATAATGGATGAAAGCTATGCCCCTGACAATGTTTGGGCACCGGTATACCTGCCAGCTCACAGAGACTTGGATAAATATCGACAAACTCTGCCAGAGCATCGGTCTTCTGTCCCCTTGTCTTACCTGGCACCCGAATAATCATGGGAACCCGGGTGGCTATTTCCTCATTGGTATGTTTGCACCAATCTCCAAAATCACCGAGATACCATCCGTGATCCCCCCAAAGAATAACAATGGTATTGTCCTTCAATCCCAATTTCTCAAGTGCATCGAGCACGTGACCAACATTGCGATCCGTGTAGCTAACAGAAGCATAATACCCATGAATAAGCTCACGCGTCTTATCATCATCCAGAGCGACGGCCTTGGCATCGATATCAGCGTATGATTTTAATTCGCCCCACGTCGAGTGGGCATACTTCGGGCTGTTCTTCGCATTTTCCCGGGATGGAACCGCAATTGTTTTCCGATCATACAGATCCCAATACTTTCCGGGAGCTACAAATGGAAGGTGCGGTTTGGAAAATCCTACAGCAAGAAAAAATGGTTGATCCGGCTGCTTGGCGAAGCCCTCAAGACGCGCAACCGCTTCATCCGCCACCTTGCCGTCGCCGTATACATTATCAGGCACACGTCCCCCATTTTCTGTCGCGGGCCCTATCATACGCCCTTTTTGACGTGGATGTTCGATCATGGCATCCTTTGCAGCCTGTGTCTGATAGTGCCCTCCGCCTGGTCGCCACGGCTGTTCGCTCCAGCCCTTCGGAAAATCATCATTCTTGGCGTGGTAGACTTTGCCTAATGAAATTGTTGTATAGCCATGTTGCTTAAAATGCTGCGGCATGCTGAGCACATCCGGCTGCCGCTTACGCATCGGTGTGTAATAATCCCAGACTTTCGCCGTTTCGGGTCGACTCCCCGATAACAAACTGGCTCGAGACGCACCACACACTGCGACCTGACAATAGGTTTGGTTAAACAAAAAACCCTCATCCGCCAACTTATCAATACTTGGTGAGTGGATGTGCGTTGCTCCATAACAACGTAGCTCCGGCCTGAGGTCATCGATGGCGAACATCAGGATATTCGGACTTTTTGAGCCTGCTTTGAGAGTGCTTATCGAGCTTAGCAAGGCGAGCGTAAGCAACTTGATGAAGAGAACGTTTTTTTTCATGTTTGATACAATAGCTGCGATTAATACTCACCTGGAAGAGTATTTTATTCATCGGCTGACATCAGCGTTGCAGCATCATGCTCGAGTAATAGCCCATGTTTCATTCATCTCTGTTCACATCATCAGCCCGAACAAAGAGGCAAAACAGACCCACACGACTGCATGGTGATGAGCGGAGAAAACAACGATCTTGTTGAACACCCGCGTTTTCAAGGGTGGTTCGGATAGACAGGGGACGCCGAGGAAGGCGCCGTCTCAGGAAGGTCTGGTTGATACTCACGATCCATGATCCTCTGCATCTCGGCAACAAGCTCAGGGTAACTTGATGCGACATTGCTGGTTTCGGATGGGTCGGCATCGAGGTCAAACAGCTCAATGGCATTCCCTCCTCGTTTTACGGCCTTCCATTTACCAGCACGAACGGCATGATCCAGAGAGCCGCGCTGGTGTGACCAAAACAGATATGCATGCTTTTTCTGTTTTTCCAGCGCCCCCTTCATGGTTGGCAAAATAGAAAATCCATCCACGTATCGGGGAGGTTCGACTCCAAGGATGTCGGTGACCGTTGGTAAAAAATCAGCGAAGTACGTAGGCAAATCACTGACGCGCCCTGCTGGGATGGTCCCAGGCCAAGACGCCAACATCGGCACTCGCAAGCCCCCTTCGTAGCTATCCTCCTTACCTCCACGTAAATGCCCGTTGGCATTAAAATAATCGGAAGGTGCCGACCCCCAGACACGCTTCAATTGCCCTCCATTGTCAGAAGTAAAAATAAGCAATGTGTTGTCGGTCAGATTGTGTTCTTCCAGTTTGGCTATCACGGCGCCCACCGAATTGTCAATCATACGGATCTCAGCTCCAAAGTTCCTCCGTGGTTGACTCTGCGACAGATGAACCGATGTGTTCGCCGTGTAGGTTTCAGGCCACAACGACGGATCGAACTCAGGGGAATTCAAAACCTCATCACTCGCTACGATCTCCGTGTGGGGCAAGGTGAAAGCCAGATAACAGAAAAATGCCTGCTCGTGATGCTGATCAATAAATTGCAGAGCCTGATCGGTAAAGGCATCGTGGGTGTGCTTCACTCGGTCGGCTGCGTTCGAACTGGTATTCCCCCCGCTGAGCACCGTGTTACCCAGCGGAGACTTCACATTGTCCTCGATCAGGTAACTCGGAAAGTGCCGATGCCCGTGCCCCTGATCCAACATACCGTAAAAACGATCAAACCCACGGTCGAGAGGGGTCTGCCCGCTTCCGAGCCCACCGATGCCCCACTTACCAAACATCCCGGTCATGTAACCCGCCTGCTTAAAAACCTCCGCCACGGTCTTCGTCCGATCCGTGATATCCACATGTGCCCCATTCGGTTTGTAAGGGATATGCCCACTATGAATACCAGTCATCAATGAAGACCGGGAAGGCCCACAAACCGTGCACCCGGCATAAGCATGATTGAAGCGAATTCCGGCACTTGCCAACGAATCGATATGGGGTGTTTGAAGACGCTGCTGACCATACACACTCAGATGATTGTAACCCAGATCATCAGCCATGATAAAGATCACGTTGGGCAAGTCCGGCTGACTTGACGGGTCGTTTGGATTGCTTCCTCTGGCAGCTTCCGCGCCATCGCCAATCCGGTCACCATCGCTGTTGAACATCAAGGGGTCTGTTCCTGTGTCAAGCCCACTAACCCAAACTCCGGTGCGCGACTCGACCCCATCGAGCAAGCCATCTCGGTCGCTATCAGGATTCAAGGCATCGGTTCCGCGGTCCAATAATCCGACCCACACACCCGTACCACTTTCAACCTGATCGGTTAAGCCATCTCCGTCAGTATCCTTTTTGTTCGGGTTCGTCCCTCTCTGCTGTTCCCCGATGTTATCCAATAAATCACCATCCGGATCTTCATCCGGCTTGGCATCCAAATTTCCAAAATGCTCCAGCTCCCATTGGTCAGCCAAGCCATCGGCATCGCTATCCACAAGCGGACGTAGCCAGGCTCCACCTGACCCATCATCCGACAAACTCATGTTCACCCCTGATGCCGCAGGCTGTCCATCTACCGTAATCTGGGCCAGATGATCATTTCTTACAGCAGCGAGAGACTTCCCAGTAAAGTGAATCTCCCATTGACTGCCTTGGCATGCGATGACCGACCCGGTCAAAGGCGAACCCGCTCCCCGCAAGGTAAGAGTCCCATGCCCAAGACTCAGCTCCATTTGATTCGCCCAATCAGTCGAGAGCTTTCCGTCGTTGGATAGACTCACACGCCCGCCGCTCATGCCCCCGGAAGCCGTCATGGTGAGTTCCCCTCCCTTGATTTCCAGTGTGGATGCGAGCTTAAGTTGAGAACTGACATTGCTGGCAATTCCGGTAAAGATTAATGGGTCATTAATCACCACATTGGGGGCCAGAGGGTTTCCGGCCACAGCTCCCCCTCCTTGAATCTCCCAATTCGCCTCCTGAAACAAACTGATATTATCTCCCGCCCCCGTCCACTCCAACACGGCAGCCATCGCTTGCTGACCAAGCAAGCTCATTGAAAATATACAAAGCAGAGATTTACTAACTTTTTTAATCATATCAAGGATGGCTATAATCTAACTTAACTCGGTAAAAAACGGCACGTTGTTCTCCGCTGGGCTCAAGGTATTCCACACGCTCCCAAGTAGAATCAATCGATTGAGCGGAAGAGACGGGTAACTCAACGGGCGTCCAGCCCTGCATGTCGACACTCTTCCATAAAGAGTAACCAAGACCATTCCGTGTAGCGTTCTTCCTGCGAACAAAAACAATACCGGTATCGGAAGTCATCTGATCATAAACACCGGAAGGAAGTCCCAAATGAGCAGCCCCCATGGCAGCATAGGGAAGAGCATGATCACTCGACGGATGCAAGCCAAAGGCATAGGCACTCAAGTTTGTCACCCCATCACCATTGGCATCCCCGGACTCAGGGTGCTCACGGGAGTCCAAACCATAATCATCCATCCAGAATGCATAGCTACCGGCAGCGAGCCCTTCATGATAGATAAAGGGTTTGCCATGCTGTGAGGCCACAACCAAATCAGTCATCTGGTCATCATTCCAATCCGTCAACAAGGAATGCGTCGGACCATCCACCGAGAGCATGAGTTTGCGGTGCGGTTCCAATCGACCATCCCCAGTGGATTTCATCCACTCAAACGAATCGCCGGCAAAGGAACGCAAGAGGGCATCGGCATAGCCGTCACCATCACAATCAACCAAGGCCTCGAGCTCGAATCCAACACATGAACCCGACTGATGTACAGGCTCGGAAAATTGTCCTGCCTGATCACAGCTTAGCACGCTGATGTTGCCAGTCATGGAAGAAACTCCGAGCAGTTCGTCCCCACCGCCGTCAATATCACCCAGTAAAAAACGACTCCACCCTCGCCCGCACGTTTGGTTCAGCACCCATTGCCCTGCTCCCTGGTTTTTCCACACACTCACCCTACCGGGTTGCACATCCAATACCAACAGCTCTGGAAGTCCGTCTTGATCCAGATCCCTCACTTCTAACTGAACGGGAGCAGAGTCCAGCACACCGATCACCTGCTTCTCTCCAAAACCTCCCGATGCAAGACGAGGCATCCAAAACAACTCCCTGTCATGATCCGTCACACCCACCAAATCTTCGCGAAAATCACCATCCAGATCATACGCAGACAAAGAAACCACCGCATCCAAGCCCGATTGAATGACACCGCGGGAGTCAAAGCCTCCCGCCCCATTATTATAAAACACTTGAAGGTTCCGCTCCCATCGGGATGCCACCACGATGTCGTGATCCCCATCCCCGTCAGCATCTGTCACACACAAGGAAGAGGCACCAGCAACATCATCCGCAATCATGGAGCAGGTTCCACCATTGAAAAGATCCACCCAGCCAAGCGTATCTCCGGAAGAACTCGTAAACACGGCATCGGGATTTGTATCCGCATTGATCAAGCCTCTACAAATGGCGGTCACAAGCATATCACCACCAAGTCCGTCCACTGCACGAGCTTCAAGGGGAACTTCACGGTCCAAACCAAAGGGCCCGGCAGTCAAGCCAAGGGTCGACACCATCAAGACACCAAACAATTGCAGATTCATGGCATTACTTCTCGGATCCTTCTTGGTACAGGCTCTGCACAGCAGCTGCAGGCAGCACTCCCTGATAGACTTTCAACTCATCGATCGTTCCTTGGAAATTATAACCAATCACACAAGAAGCTGACTTTTCATCGTCCAACTCCGTGAGCACGATATTCTCTTTGTAGGCACTGACAGCTTCGGGCACACCATCCACATAGAGTTTGATCGATTCAGGAGTTCCTTCTCCCGATCCATCATACACTGAAACCACATGGTGCCATTCACCATCCCGTAAATCCGTTGAGCCAATCACATAGCCATAACCAAATTCAGTTCGTATGGCACCTCTCACTCCTCCTTCTTTTTCACGTTCCGGATTCAAGGTCATCCGCCATTTGGCCCCATCTTCAAAGTGTTCCCCCCAACCAATAATCGCTCCGACAGGTTGATGCTTGGGACTCTTAATCCAACAAGCAATCGTACGAGGGCGATCCCCGTCAATCCCTGACCAATTGGTTCTGAGCCCGCCATTATCTGCTGCAAACGCCACAGCGCGCCCTCTTCTTCCCGGAACCTGAACAACGCTCGAACGGGTCGGAACCGATTCAATGGAACTCGCTATCACCTCGGTCCCCGAGGTCATCCTTGGATGATCCAAATCCACATCCATTGACCAATGCAAATAGGGAAGACCTTTCGGTAACGAGGTAAGAAACTCACCCTTGGACAAAGGGACATGACTGAAGTTTCCAGTAAAGTGAACCTCACGCGCCATACCCGCAGACAACTGCTCCGTGCGCCGGATCCCCTTGCGCGACAATCCTTTCAGCGTTGTCACTTCGACTCTTCCGTCGAGAACATGCACCTGATCATAACGGCTGTCCTGACCGTGGGAAACAACCCCAAACTCAGTCCCCAAATCAATCGCCCGAACTTGTGGCGTCTCCACCGTAAAGCCCGTGGCCTCAGGGGGAACTTTGAACCAGGCTTTCCCCCGGTGTAATGCAAGCTCGGAGGCATCGACCATGGTCAACTCCGCTGGAGCCTGAACAATCGACTTCACTCCGGAAGACAAGCTAAGTTCTATCGTCCCCTGTGAGAGCTTCAGCGAAGATCCTGGAACCAAGGCATTCGCACCAGAGTCCACATCTGCTCCTTCCGCATGACTGATCGTAAATTCCGAGTAGGGCGCAACATGGATGCTCGCCAAAACCTCCGGCTCGGGAGCCATCACCATACGCATCATCACAGCCACCGCGACCAGCACGGCTGCCGCCGCCAAGCAGGCCCGGAATACTCCGGCCTTGCGCTGCTTTTTAAGATAGAGGTCAATTGGCACGACGGCTTCACCAGCGGCCACACCACCATGCTCAGACTCCACTTCTAACATATTGTGCAGTTCCAACAGCTTGAGGTAGCGCTTTCTTGCTTCTTCATTCTGGAGTAAAACGTCCTGCAACTGTTGATATTCTTCATCTGTGATCGTTTCATCACACAAGGCATAGATCAATCGGTCCAGCTCCTTTGTATTATAAGCACTCATACCTGCACCTCCCCCTGTTTCATTTTCCCATCAATACAATCGCGCAGAACTGTCCGTAAACGATTCAGAGTTACCCGCAGACTTCCTTCGGACCGGCCATCACGTCGCGCAAAGTCAACCAAGGTTTCCAGCTTTCCGTAACGAGAATCGATCAATGCCCTATCTCTGCTTTTCAACCCCCGCAAGCATTGCTCCAAAGCCCTATGTTGCTGGTCCAGCAACTCATCACTCCAGTCGTGGGGAGTCTGCTCAATCAGTTCAATCAATCGATCATCAAAGACCAGGCGATGGTCCCGTTTCATTTTTTTGCGATGCTCAAAAGAACGGTACCGGGCAACCGTAAATGCCCAGGCTTTAAAATTGCTTCCCCTCTTAAAATCTCCACGTTTTTCCCACAACACCAGGTTGGTGTTTTGCAACACATCCCGGACATCCGACGCATTGGGAATCAATGAACGAATATAACCACGCAACATCAGCTGATGATCTGTCAACAAGGCAACAAATTCAGCCAATTCCGGTGCGTCATGTTTGGATCGCTTACTCATACTGAGCTATCTACCCGTGAACTATACCCCTCCGACGGTTCCAATCAACCCCCATCGCAGGGAACATGGTATGCTGGGAAAAATATCTTCCCCAGCATACCTGTGAATCGACTTACTTCCTACGGCGAAGAATCATGGCCATGCCACCAAGCCCAAGCAGGGCCGCAGCTGAAGGTTCAGGAACAGCTGTAGCAGTCAAGATCGACCCACTTCCGCCGTCTGAGACCAGAGTCACATTCACTCCGATTTCAGCCGCCTGGCCACCGACAGTGATCTTTCCGAGGTGCTCCGATGTCGCGTCTCCGACCGATTCAGCCAGGAAATTAATCACTCCACCTGCAGCTAGATCAACCGAGGCTCCATTTGGCAAAGGATCATTTCCTCCACGCAGGGTCAAGGCACTGGTTCCGTCAATGTCCACAGTCAAATTGGCCCCGGCAAACTGGGTATTATATAATGACCCGTTGGTCAGAATAAGTGCTCCAGCACCGTTGGTTCCATTGATACTTGCTGTCCCGATCGATGACGCATTCAAAGTCAAGGAGGTAGCAATGTCGCCCAGCACAAGAGCTCCGATATTGGTCAGCGACGTCGAGGAAATAAAGTAATCGTCCACGGCCAAGGCTGTACCAGGGTCAATTGGGCCCGTTGCCGGGGTGCCCCCATCATCCGTCCAGTTAGCTTCTGCGAAAAACGAACTTCCGTCGCCTCCGCCCGTCCAAGTTGTGGCAGCGGAAAGCGGAAGCGCCAAGGCCGCCATCATCATGGTGATATGCGTTGTTTTTGTCATATAATTCTGTGTTTATGGTTGGTGGAGAGGACTCGTCATACTCACGCCATCAACGCGCTCGCTGGACAAAGCCATACTCCGATACCATACACAGGAACTTTACTCCCCGAATGTTAACACAAAATTTCACACTAAATCCTGATCAATTGAATCCTCCGCTCAGCGAGCCACGGAAACAAGAGGCGCTCCGGTCATTTGCAAACGTTTATACTTCACGCTCAATATCAAGGCGTTGGTCGCCGTCGCACTCAAGCGCGGGGCCGCACTGAAATCCTGTGCGTTGTTATCCCGGTTCGGTTGGTAGTAAAAGGTCCCGTCAGGACACTGGGCCAAGGCAAAGTGCCAACGGTTATAATCCATCAGCTTGCGGAACATCTCGGGATCAGGTAGAGCGCCCAGAGCGGTCCATGCCATTCCCAGCAAGGGAGAGCCGTGCGTGTCAGGGAACGTGACCGGATGATTCCCAATACACGACGCATTGAGTCTGGCGAAATCTGCATATTCTTTTCCTCCAAGCGGACTCAGGTAATGTGCAATGGCAGAAGCCCCAGTCCGTCCCATATCGGCATATTTCGGGTTTTGTTTGCCACCATCTTTATACCAGACGTAACCGATACCATTGGTTCCCCGGTCAACAAAGGCATGAGCCGCCTTGTATTTCTCCTGATCCACCTTCAGGCCACAACGCATCATCAATGCCCAGGCCATTTTTGCCTGCATCGTAATCACATTGATCGCCCCGTAGCCGTTGCCACCCGGTCGATCAGCGGGGCGATGCCCCCAACCACCATTTTTCATCTGTGCCTTGTGCAGCCAACGGTTGATTTCATCCAACTCTTTGAGAACCCACTGCTCACGGGTCAGCAAATAGTATTCAGCCAACAACACACCATACAGGCTGTACTTCCAGCAATCCAAGCCCCGATAAGCAATGGTATCATCCGTCACCTGTGCACAATATCGCACAGCCTTTCCGACAGATTCCATGTGGGCCTTTTCGCCACTCCCTAGCAATGCCAAAGCCGCAAAGGCATTGATATGGGGCCGCCCATGCCAGGACCCGTCCTCCTTTTGTTTGGAGACCAAATAGGCATACATTTCACCCAACATTTTATCTGTCTTCGCACAGTTGTAAGGGTAGGTCTTGGACAAAGCCCCATAGCGCTGACCCAGCGAAAGCTCTACCTCCACACGCTTGCCATCGCGAACAACATCCAGCTTCAACACCCCCTTATGATTTCCCTGGGCATCTTCCAAGGCATTCCCCATCTCCATCATCGGGCCTTCATAACCGAAAAAATCCACCCCGTAGCCAAACTTGTGAGGCTTGGAAAATACCTTCCCCCGGACACCGACAATACGATCCCCTGTCTTCAACTTTCCTGCGGCCGGAGTCCCGTCAAACACATAGGCAACTTCAAACTCCTTGGGCGCATCCAGAAGAATCTTCGCCCGGGCCCCGGTGATGCCGAGGTTGATGAACCAGCCACCGGCCTGGGCATCAGGCATCACCTTGGTTGTCTTGCTCCAGGTGTCACGTTTACGCAACGCCGTAGCAGGCAAAAGAGTCAACCCCAAACACAAGGCCGTGCAGCACCGTAGATTCCATCGCGCAAACTCTCCTCTCGTTTTCATATCGTGCTCATCACTATGAAGCCCCCAACTCCAATGACCAGCCATTTCGCATTTCACTTTGATCAACTTTTTTATGGAAAAATCGATCATTCAGATCCTGTGTGCTATACATCGAAGCAAGCCGTATGCCTTCTACCATCCATCCCGAACAACAGTTCATCCAACTCATCACCGAGCACCAATCCGAACTGGCTGCCTATATCCGGTCCATCATGCCCACGGCTCCCGGAAAAAAGGACGTTCTCCAAGAAACCAATATCGTGCTTTGGGAAAAACGCAACGAACTCAGAGACCTCTCAGGCTTCACCCCCTGGGCATACCGCATCGCCTATTTCCAAACGCTCGCCCACCTCAAAAAGCGTAAGCGTCAAAAAACGGTTTATCTCGAACCCGATGTCCTCGACCAAATCGCTACCGAACATTCATTCATCGGCAGCCAGGAGGAAGGCATACGGGCAGCAGACGCATTAAACCATTGTCTGACCAAACTCACCCCCGATGATTATCAACTCGTCACCTTCCATTACCAACAACATGGGGGACTCAAAGAATATGCCCAACAAATCAAAAGCTCGCTGGGCCGGGTAAAACACGCCCTGATCCGCATCCGTGGCAACCTCAGAACCTGCATCGAACACCAACTCGATGCCTAAAGAACATCATGGATCAACAAAACACCATCCCCCCGACTCACCGAGAGCTTATCCAAAGCTTGATTGACGGCACCCTCAGCCCGATTGAAAGCCAACGCATCAATCAACTCCTTCGCGATGACGTCGTGCTACGCGAATTTTATATCCGCCAAATCCGCACGGACGAACTGCTCGCAGCACACTTCGAACTTCCGAATAGCCAAGTGGTTCTCAAAAGGCCGGAACCTCAAATATCCAAGAAAAAACATCTCACGGTTGTCACCATGGCCGTTGCCTTGGGCATGGCTGCAGCCATCGCCTTGATGCTGGTATTTCGAGCCCCCGAATCAACCACAGCACAGGACGACCACTCACTGTATTCTGAATTCATCCCAGCCCCCGACCGCACCCCCGTCGCTATGGTGTCCGGAACCAACAACGTCAACTGGGCCGCATCTTCAGGTCAAGTGCGTCCCGGCCATTGGCTCTCGGCCGGAAAAATCGACCTCAAGGAGGGCATCCTCGAGCTAAGCTACGACACCGGCACCCAGGTGCTCATCAAAGCTCCAGCTGTCTATTACATCGAAGCGGAAAGTAAAGGCTACCTCGAAAAAGGATCCATCAAAGCCCACAGCTCCCAGACTCTCGCGAACTTTGAAGTAGAAACCCCCAACAGCCAACTCATCGATCTGGGAACCACCTTCGGTGTCACCGTGCTCAGTGCCCTCAGGACCGAAGTCCATGTGATCGAAGGACTCGTCAAAGCCAAATCCCTCATAGATCCGGACACGGAATGGAAAATGCTCCTCAAAGGTAAAGCCCTGCGCATCAAGAGCACAGAAGACTTTAATACGGACTATGATCGCTTTCCGGCCGACACCAGCCTTTATGATTGGGCTCCTCCCGAACGAGCCAAGCGCCCGCAAAGCATCCACTACCATCATTGGTCATTCGATCAACTCAACGGCTCCCAACTTCAAGACAGCGGACAACATCCAGACTCACCCTCATTTCCAGCCCACACTGTCGACATCTCCGAATCTACCACCTCTCATCAGTGGCTGACCCAGGGACGTTTTGGCAAGGCCCTCCATCTTGACGGCAACCAACGTTTTCTTCGCACCGATTTTCCTGGCATCGAAGGTAACGCATCCCGAACCGTCGCCTTCTGGATTCGACTCGGCAAAAATCAACCGAGAGGTGACGCCACCCCTGGAATCGTCTCGTGGGGAAAAAACAAATCCCGTGGGGAAAAATGGCAAATCCGCACGGAGTCGCCACTTCTCAAAGACAACCAGCAAGTCATCCGCACAGAATGCGCATGGGGTCACATGATGGGACAAACCAACTTACACGACGGCCAATGGCATCACGTAGCCAGCGTGTTTATGTCCGCTCCCAATGCCGATATCGCCACCCACGTCAAACACTACGTCGACGGCAAACTCGAAACCCGTGGCAGTATCATCTCCCGCCGAGTTAATACAGCGGTCGCAAAAGACGAACACTCTAACTTCCCCCTCAGCATTGGACTTTCAATGGATACCGGCTTTAGCCCCAGCTACAACAAACTTATAGAACGCCACAAAAAACAACAGTTAAACATCGAAACCCTGAATGGCGATGTCGATGAACTCTACATCTTTGACGCGGCCCTGACACCTTCCGAAATCCTCCAACTCATGCAAAAAAACCGTCCACCCGAATAATTCATTCAAAAAGCTATCAAGAACTCCCAAACGCCTCGGCATATGCCCCGGCGTTTTTTATTTGCCCCTAAAAAAAAACTTTTTTCGTTTTTTCCGACCGTTTGCCATCACGGGGATATGTAACTGTGATATTTGACTCTAGATTTTGTCAAAACGCATCATCTCTACAAAACCAATCATGAAATTCAAGACACCCATCATCACACTCACCAGTGTAGCGGCGCTCACAATCTCGTCACAGGCAGCCACCATCTTCTCTGAAGATTTCACCGGCGATTCCGCTACGAATCTTCAAGGAACAACCACAACTGAAGGAGGACTCACTTGGAATGCCGATGCTCTTTTCAAAGCCAATGGCTCCTACAATGGAGCAGGCAATGCAGATAAATCCGGTTATATCAACCTCGGCGCGGGACCCACGATCAACACCACCTACACTTTAACCACCAGCATGACCACCGTTGGCGACCTGCAATGGTTCTTTGGTTTGGCCGACAGCGCGGCAGACACCAGCTTGCGCGTTCAAGACGGCAATGTGGACAACGCCGTGCTACTGATGTACCGCGGTGTTGGGTCCAGCGATGGTGTGCGACTCGATTTTGTCGACAGCAAGTCTCAAAATGCCAGTGTCATCGCACAAAGCAACGGTCACCCGGCCAACACGCTCTCCATGGTGGTCACCAGCAACAACCTGACCGACGCCAGTATCGAAATGTTCAAAGACGGAGCCTCTCTCGGCACAGTCAACCGCGACATCACTGGTTATCAGTATTTCGTTCTTGGTGCTGAAGCAGGGTCTGGCTCGGGCCAAATCAACTCGATCTCCCTGACCGCAGTGCCTGAGCCCAGCAGTACAGCCCTACTCGGACTCAGCGGACTCAGCCTGATCCTTCGCCGCAAAAAATAATAACATCCTTTTGCATTTTTCAAACCGCCACAGTTCACGCTGCGGCGGTTTTTTTGTCTAAAAACATCCCAAGCACCTCCGATCATTTGCTCCTGACCGGCTATAATAGGGACACACACCTCGATCACCTCATACCATCCCTATGCTTCGCTCCATCCCTATCACATCGCTGTGGTTTCAAATGGTCAGCCTCTCCCTCGCGTTGACCGTCTCCGCCATTGCCCAACCGGTCGCATATTGGTCATTCGATGGTGACACAACAGCAGCGCGTCTAGCTGAATCACTCGGACAAACGGCTCTCGATGCCAGCGAAACCAACGGCAGCTCGTCATGGAACACCCGTAGCGGATTCGGCAACGTCCTCGCCAATGGCTCCGGCACCGCTTACCTGTCTGTTGCCCAGCACATCGCCATCACCCCGGGAAGCGGCAACTTCTCCATTTCCCTCTGGGCATACAGGACATCCGATGCCAACAGCACCAAGGGACTACTGGATGCCCTCGATAGCGGTGCAACCACCGGCTACCAGCTATTCTATCAAACGGATAACACCATCCGTATTCGTATCGACGACAACAATGGCAACCATGTTCTGGTCGACACCCAGTCGGCACACTACCAACAAAACATCTGGCAAAATATCATCGTCACCGTCGACCGCAGCAAGCAAATAGCACGCATCTATGTCAACGGCAGCGAAGCCACCACCGCGGGCGGCGTTGCCATCAGCGCCCTCACCGGATCCATCAACCTCAATCAAAACCTATGGATCGGAACCCTCAATGGCACGGCAGCTGCCCGAGGTCGTCTCGACGATATCGGACTATTTAACTACGCCTTGAGCACCAGCGAGATTGCTGCGATCAACGTCGGCAGCGGAGTCCCCTTGTCAGAGATAGATACCTCCCCGGTCGCAAGCGTCATTGCCACCCCTACCAGTGGCTCCATCCTACGCATTGGTGACACGGTAACGCTAAGTACAAATGAGGCTGCTGACGCCATTTACTACACATTGGACGGTAGCGTTCCAGATAACAGCGCCAAGCTCTATACAGCCCCATTCACGGTACCAGCGAACGCCACGCTACAAGCCATTGCCTATAAAAATAACAGCCCGGGTGTGGTCACCTCGGCATTCTACACCTGTATACCAAACAGCCCACCCAATATCCTGATCATCATGGCAGACGACATCGGCTATGGCGATCTCTCATGTTACGGTGCACCAACAGTCCACACCCCGCACCTTGATGCCCTCGCGCGAAAAGGATCACGCTTCACTCAATTTACCACCACTGGACCAGGCGATCTCGCCAACCAGTATGCACTGCTCACCGGCCGCCTGGCCCGACGTGGCAACCTGCCCGCCGACATCCCCCCTGGAAGTGCAAATAGTATCGATTACCGCGAGTGGACTCTCGCCAAGGCCTTACGAAAAAAAGGATACCAAACCGCCATGATCGGAGAATGGAATCTTGGGGACAGCGCTGACGCAGGGCCAAATAACCAAGGCTTTCAATTATTCTACGGGCTACCCTACTCTGCATCCTTCATCCCTACGCCGCCACTCGTTGAAAACGAAACAACGCTCGAAGCCGCCCACCATTCCAACCTTCTCTTGGATCAGCTCAGTCAACGAGCCTCCTCATGGATCTCCGCCCAAGGAGAGGCGCCCTTTTTTCTCGTCTTCTCACCACCCTCCCTACCGGCAACAGGAGGCTCATTGCTCGGAAACCACGGAAATCGGATGGACGCCCTTGATCGCTCCATCGGTGACCTGCTTGACACCCTGGAACAAACGGGAAAAACCAACGACACACTGGTAGTCTTTCTCTCGGACGAAGGACCGGACCGCACCTATACCTCTCCATCCTACGGATCGGCTGGCATTTTTCGCGATGGAAAATCCACCACCTGGGAAGGAGGCGTGCGCACCCCGGCGATCAGTCGATGGCCCGGCATCATCCCAGCTGGAACAAGCAACCAGGCCGTGCTTTGGTTGCCCGACCTCTACACCAGCATCACCGCCATTGCGGACGCCCATGTTCCGGACGACCGGCCCTACGATGGCACCGCACGCGCCGATGTCCTTCTATCAAGCCGCACCCGACCAGATGCCGAGACCACTTTGTTCCTGCACCGCCACGACGGCACCGGTTACCAACTCCAAGCCATCCGCCAAGGTGCATGGAAATACCATGCCACATACCAAAACTCAGCAACAGACAACAACTTCTCGGAATCCGCGCCGCTGCTGTTCCAAATCGAGCAAAACCCGACCGAGCACATCAACCGTAGCAGCACCCACACCAGTAAACTCGTCGAACTTCAATCGGCGGCCTCAACCCATCTTGCCACATTCGCATCTCCACTCCCCCAACTCCCGATCACTCAGCCGGGGTTTCTGAGCCCTCCCGCTCTATCTATCCTCACTTCCGAAAACAATAAAACCTCCTTCGCAGCCACCCTGCACCGGCCGGTCACATCCACCAACGACGAATATGCCATCCAGTATTCCCATGATCTGAGCGAGTGGTTCTCCCTGGCCATCGATCCATACATCCTAACAATCGATCCGCAAACGAACCATTCAGAGATCATTGAACTACGTATTCCCTCAGGCGATCCCAGCTTCTCCAACAACCGTGTCTTCTTCAGAATCATCAACACCCGACCATGAAACACCTAATTTCCACAGCTTTCGCCCTGCTCGCGTGCTTCAACCTCCACGCCCGCCCTGCCACGGAAAAGCCAAACATCATCATCGTCTTTGTCGATGACTCCGGGTACGCCGACTACGCGCACACAGGCAACCCCACAATCCATACACCAAACATTACAAGCATGGTGCACGAAGGGTTGAACTTCCCACAGTTCTACTGTGCCTCTCCCGCCTGCTCGGCCTCCCGCTACGCTCTACTCACCGGCCGTAACCCGGCGCGCTCTGGATTCAGGTGGGTCCTCCCCCCCACAGAAAGCAAGTATCTGCACCCCAACGAAACAACCATCGCAGAAGGACTAAAAAACCAGGGGTATGCAACCGCCATGTTTGGCAAGTGGCATCTCGGAACACCAAACACTGGCAACGCCTATACCCCGAACGCTTTACCTCTGGCTCATGGCTTTGAGATCTTTGAAGGCACAACGGTCTCCCACGATTATGCCGACAGCCACCTCATCATGGGCCCCTCCAGTGATAACAATCCAACCACGGGCTACGCATCCATCACCACCAAGGTTCCGTCCAAACTGGAGATCATGCAAGGGCTCACCAAGCGCTACACCGACCGCGCCATCCAATTTATCAGCACCCATAAAGATGACCCGTTTTTCATCTACCTGGCCCCCAACATGCCCCATCTCCCCGTCCATTCTTCCGAAGAATTTCAAGGAACCTCTCTGCGAGGTCCTCTGGGCGATTGTATCGAGGAAATCGATAACTCCGTCGGACGTATCCGCCAAGCCCTTGCTGATGCCGGGGTCACAGAGAACACTCTGATCATTTACACTTCCGATAACGGCCCGTGGATTCGCTTTGAAAACACCACAACCACCTACCCCAATGGCCAGGGGGAGGCTCGTCTCAACGTCGGCTCAGCACTACCATTCCGCGATGGTAAAGGTTCCACTTGGGAGGGTGGTGTTCGCGTTCCCGGCGTCTTTTGCTGGCCTGGAACCATCCCTGCCAGCAGTGTTGAAAAAACACCGGCCAGCACCATGGATCTGCTACCCACCATTTTCTCTCTCGCCGGAGAGCCCGTCCCCGGTGACCGCATCCTCGATGGCCGTGATATCCGCCCCTTGCTTAACCCGGAAAACTTTACAGGAACGGTTCCCGACTTCAACTTTGTCTACACCGGAGCCTCGAGCAACGGCATCTACGCCGCCCGGAAAGGAGCATGGAAGATGCACATCCGCCTCTACTCCCAAACGGGAAACAACTACGGCTTTTCGGCTTCATCAAGCAACCCGCTGCTATTCAACCTCGAACAGGACCCAGGTGAACGATTTGATCTTTCAGCTCAACAATCAGAGCAGTTGCCCGCCTTGCAAACCATCATCAACGATTTTCAGTCGAGCCTGAATACAGAGGGAACCTTTTGGTCCCCCTGATAGC
Organism: Oceaniferula marina; assembly: GCF_013391475.1. Classification (NCBI taxonomy): domain Bacteria; kingdom Pseudomonadati; phylum Verrucomicrobiota; class Verrucomicrobiia; order Verrucomicrobiales; family Verrucomicrobiaceae; genus Oceaniferula; species Oceaniferula marina. The sequence goes on from NZ_JACBAZ010000004.1 coordinate 723,802, forward strand.
CAAAGCCTACCCCACTCAGCCCCATCATTTCGCCTGAAAACAGGGCACAGGCAAGCCCTCTTGATTCATCAGATTGGTGACAGGCGTGTTCGACCAGGCGTAACGGACTGACTTTGGATTTTTCACACCGTCGGACTCAAGCGTCACTTGATTGCTACCTGAAATGCGCGCCTTGGCCGGAACAAATTTGCCGTCGCTTCCAGCAACTTCAAACGCCATGGGTGCCTTACCATCTCGCGTTGCCAATCCACTGGCCACATCCTTGAAGGTCAGCACCACCTTCCCCCGTTTGACGACATGGGAAACATAGGTCGGGCTGTAAGCCACCACATCCTTACCGTAGGTATCCTTCAAAGCAAGCAAGGCCAAGCGTTGCCCCACTTCCTTCTTTTTCTTCGGGTGAATATCCTTCGGGTTTCCAATATCGATGGTCACCGCCATCCCCGTATGCGGGATGCTGGCATTCGACTCCGACTGTGCCTGCCAAATCACAGGCAACACCTCCGGGGAATCCTTCGGGTAGCCGAATGGAGCCAACTGCACAAAGTAAAATGGCATTTCTTTCCCCCAGATTTCACGCCAACCTGCGACCAGCGCCCGCTTTTTGTGATGATACAGGGCTCCGTCCTTACGGTTCGATTCCCCCTGGTACCAGATTGCCCCTTTGATGCGCAATGGTGCCAAGCCGTGCACCATACCATTATAGAGTTTGCTATAATCTCCCTTCTTTCCCTTCAACTCGGGGATGGCATCTCTGCCGCTTGGCGTCGTCCAAGGCTCAATTCTTGTCCCACCCCACGAAGATGCGATTAAACCAATAGGAACATTTTTTAATTCTTGCTGAAGATGAACCCCAAAGAAATATCCAACGGAAGAAAATCCCTTCCGAGGCTTATCGCCCAGATTGGAAATCGTTTCTGGGCTGCAAACCTTCCAACCTGAAGCCTTTGCCACATCCGGAAGAGGCTTTCCTGATTTTACTTTATTCACATTCAGCAATCGTATCTTCGGATGACTGGCAGCTTGAATCGCCTGTTTCGGGTTTTCACTCAGGCCAATGCCCCACTCCATGTTTGACTGACCGGAACACAACCAAACATCTCCCATGAGAATATCCTTGAGCACAATCTCATTCTTCCCCTTCACCTTCATCGTCAACGCATCCCCCAAACCTCGCTTGGGTAGCGTCACTTTCCAGTTTCCTTCGGCATCCGCATTGGTTTGCTTCGAAGTTCCTGCCAAGGTCACGGATACCTTTTCCCCTGCATCAGCCCAGCCCCACACTGTGATGGGTTCACCACGTTGCAAAACCATGTGATCCGTCAATACCTTCGGTAAGGTCACATCCGCAGCGCATGGCCATGCACCACCCAACATCATCATTAAGATCGTCTTTTTCATCGCTATTTTGAATTTTCTGGAGGACCCAGCCACCAGCACAATCGATACGTGCTCGCGATCAAGCATATTACAGAGAATGTTACCACTCAACCCTCTAGGGAACGGATCATCGCAGGGCGAATTCAGTAGGAGCTAACAGCCTGCGGCGCTGGCGGGATTGTCAGGATTTTAAATTTTCGAAGATCAAGCTTTGTCCAAAACCTATCACTACCCTCTAAAAAAAATCCTATAAATCCCCTTCAATCATGTGAATCCTGTCAGCGCCGCAGGCATCACCGAGATGATCTCCCTAATGTAGGAGCCCTGCGGATCATCGCATCAAAGATGCTCCAGATTTGAATATTTCCATGGTCACTGATAAGAATGCGAATACCTCGCCGGTATATTGAGAATCCATCAACCTTCCAACCATGCGCATTTCACTCTTCCGTATTCTTCTCTGCCTTGCATTCATCACGACAAGTTCATGGGCAGAGGTCCCAGACCACCCGCGCCTGCTCTTTTCCAAATCCGATGAAACGGCCGTCAAACAAGGTATTCATTCCGACCCCTTGGCCAAGCAAGTCTACACCGAGATCCTACGTCGCGCCGACCACACCCTCAACGCGCCTACCTGCAGATACCACATCCCGGACGGCAAACGCCTGCTCGGTGAGAGCCGCCGTGCATTAAGCAACATCCTCCACTGCGCAATGGCCTGGCGACTCAGCGGTGAGAAAAAATACTTCAACCGCACCATCAAGGAGCTCGATGCCGCCTGTGCACTCAAAGACTGGAACCCCAAACACTTCCTCGATACCGCCGAAATGTCGACCGCGGTCGCCATCGGTTACGACTGGCTCTACCACGAACTCAATGAAACCCAACGCAACACCTACGCATCGGCACTGCGAAACAAAGGGCTGGAACCCGCACGCAATGGATTCACAGGTAAACGTGCCTGGTGGTCGCATCCGCGAAACAACTGGGGGCAGGTGTGCGCCACCGGCCTCCTGATGGCAGAACGTGCACTGGAACGATCAGGCGACCACATTCATCCCGCCCGAAAAGCCGCCAGTCAATCGCTTGAACAGTGTGCGACATTCTATCAACCCGATGGAGCCTACCCCGAAGGGCCAGCCTACTGGCACTATGGATCAAACTACCACGTCATTGGACTCGCCCTTTTAGCCACGGAACATCGGCAACTTCGATCCCCAACACCCGCCACCTTTGCCCGCTCCCCGCTGTTCACCGAGCACCTAACCGGACCTACTGGCAAGGTCTTCAACTTTGCCGATGCCGGAGTGTCCACCAGCCGGGTCAGCCCCGCCCAATCATGGATGACTAACACCTTCGACCAGCCGGCCACCTGCAAATTCATCCGATCCAGGATCGCCCAAGACATCAGCGACCAACGCAAGCATTCCACCAAAGGACCTGAACGGTTTTTTCCGCTGCACCTACTCTGGCTGCCCAACGAACATCCGGACAAGCAGGCAACTCTCGCCACGGACTCCCGCTGGAACGGCAGCCAACCCATCGCAACCTTCCGCAGTCAATGGCATGACCCCGATGCTTTGTTTGTCGCCATCAAAGGTGGCTACCCGGGAGCCAGTCACGGGCAAATGGATGTAGGGACCTTTATCCTCGAATCCCAAGGCGTGCGCTGGGTCGAAGACCTCGGCAGCGACAATTACAACATGCCCGGGTACTTCGGATCCAAACGGTGGAGTTATTTCAGGCTCACGAATAAGAGCCACAGCACACTGGTCATTAACCAACAATTACAAAACCCCAAATCCAAACCATGCCTCATCACAGCATTTCAAAGCACTCCTGAAAAAGGAAGTGCCAGCATCGACCTTACGCAGGCATACACCCCTCAGGCAAAGCACATCGTCCGCAGCTGCACACTGGACCGTAGCCGTCAACAGGTCACGATTGAAGACGCCATTACGCAACCAACGGGTCCCGTTCGCTGGGCAATCGTCACCCGAGCAGAAGTCAATATCGAGAACAACACCGCCATACTCAAACAATCCGGCAAAGAGCTCAAAATCATCCGTAACGACAAACATGGAGGTGTCTGGCAAGTGCTTGATGCCAAGCCTTCTCTCAAAATCGAAAACCAAAACCAAGGCGTCCGCATCCTCTGTTTTACCGCTCCGGCATCCCCCCAACTCACGCTCAGTGTCAGTTTCAGCCCACATTAAGAGCCTCAGAAAAAAGATTGTGCTCCATCTTCGCACATATGGATTGGCCTCTCACGAAGATGGCTTACACAAGCTCCCGGTCAAAGAGCTGCTACGGTTGACACCAAACCACCCGCACTGCATCCATCCGCAAGCGAGCCTTTGAAATGACCTGCCGTAGTGCGTCCTGCTGATTTTGCATGGCGACAATCTCCTCCTGGCCGACGTGATCGTTGATTTCTTTCAAAGCAATCAGGCGATCCAACTCTTCCCCTAACACTCGATCTGCCAGGCTGCGGGCTTGTTCCACCACCGACTCCATTTGCCCCTGCACCAGTCGGTGACAAGAATATAACATCATCGGTAAAATCTTCCGTCTGAATGCCTCCTGTGAAAGCAGCTGGTGCATATTCCCGCTTCGTAACACGCCAGCCCGCAGAGGAGTATCCGCTGAGCGATCCGCTCCCGTATGGTCGACCTGCACCCGCAGAGGGGTCACCGGTAAAAATCGATCACTATGCAGTGAGGCGGGGGCCAAACATTCCACCACGGCATGAACCTCGAGTAAAATCCCCTTTGCAGGAGCACCCTCCCAAACGGCAAAAGCGGCATTCCCAGCCTCCGAGGTGAGCAAAAGGTCCATCGCTGTCCGGACCATGGGATGATCCCAACTCATAAACGAAGTGTCTTCTCTCGAAAGCGCTCTGTTCCGGTCGAAAGTCACATTCAGGCCCTCATCAGGAAGAGCCGGAAACGCGTCGGTGATCAGGTGCCCCGGAAGCAACAAATAAGAACGGTCAACCAGTTCCTCAATATGCAAACCAAAGTAATCCCACAAGCGAATGAGGAATGCCTCCGATGACTGGTCAGCATCCATCGTCTTGATCGACTCAATCATCGACTCCGCTTTCTCCGGTCGGCTCGAATTCATTTCCAGCAATCGGTCATATCCACGGTGCAAACGCTCCGCAACCCGCTGACGACATTGCCGGGAGACCTCAATAAAGGCATGCAGGGAAGGTTCATGCATCCCCCGCTCAGGCGGTGGCCCTCCGAGTTCACGCATGATTTCCGTCGCCCCGTGCATACTTTGCTCAAAAGCATTCAGGCCTTCATGATACCAACGTGCCAAGACCTCCCCATGGCTCCCTTCCAAATAGGGAACGTGGATATGAATGGTTTCCGTCTGACCGATCCGATCCAGACGTCCAATTCGTTGCTCCAGCAACTCGGGGTCATCCGGCAAATCAAACAAGACCAGATGATGAGCAAACTGAAAGTTGCGCCCTTCACTTCCTATCTCGGAACAAATCAAGATCCGGGCGCCATCATCCTCAGCAAAGTAAGCCGCCGACCGATCACGTTGCAGCAAACTCATCCCTTCATGAAAATGCGCACACGGGATATTGATCCGTTCTTGAAGACAGCTGGAAATTTGCTCGGACAACTCACGTGTCCGGCAAATCAAAAGTATTTTTTTTCCTTCCTGTGATTGAATCAACGAAAGCAACCACTGAACCTTTACTTCCACAGACCCATCACCCGCTTCTTCACCGGACGGAACGGACAATGGAATCAAATGCGCTCGACGCTCTGGAAAGCCGGACAGGGCACTTCTCGTGTTCCGCAGCATCACCCGACCGGTCCCAAAGGTATCCAAAAGTTCACGGATCAACACACCGCGTGCCGACTCATCTCCCGAGTCCAGCGCCAGACAATGGTCATGCATACGCTCAGACCGGGAAACAAACAACTCCCGGTCCTCTTTGCTCAGTGGTTCACGCTCAAGCAACCGGCCAAGGGCATCTGCCAAGTGCTCATAATGCTCCGCATCCGACTGAAAGGAGTCGAGATCCGTGTAACGATCCGGATCCAACAAGCGCAAGCGGGCAAAATGGCCTTCCGCCCCCAGCTGACGTGGAGTGGCGGTCAACAACATCAACCCCTCTGTCTTACGGGCCAACGACTCCACCAAAGCATACTGCGGGCTAGCCTTTTGCGGCGACCACTGCAAATGGTGGGCTTCATCCACAATCAGCAAATCCCAACCAGCCGAAATCACCTGATTCCGACGCCGCTCATTTCCTGATAAAAATCCAACATCGGAAAGCACCAACTGGCTATCGAGAAAGGGATTCTCCTCCCCGCCCGCCTCAATGGCACGGCAACGCTCTTCATCAAACAAGCTGAACAAGAGGTTAAACCTTCTCAGCAATTCGACAAACCACTGGTGCAGCAACGGTTCCGGGACAAGGATCAGGATCCTCTCCGCCCGCCCCGTCAGATGCAGACGTTGCATAATCAGGCAAGCTTCAATGGTTTTCCCCAAACCCACTTCGTCTGCAAGCAACACCCTGGGGCGTAATCTCGATGACACCTCCCCGGCAATCGACATCTGATGCGGAATCAAATCCACCCGGCCTCCAACAAATCCGCGCACCGGTGATTGCTGAATCGCACACTGACGCCGCAACGCCTCCACCCGTAAATCATACGTGACCAGATCATCCACCCGGCCGGAAAGCAGGCGGTCCTCGGGTCGACTAAAACTCATGTGATCGGATAGCCTGGCTTCTTCAACTTCCTGTCCGGCACAGAGGTAGACCAGCAAATGATCGATCTCAAGTACCTCGTCCACCCGCATCACTTCTCCCCCGTGTGTCTCCAGATTTTCTCCCGGCTTCAGCGCAACACGCCGAATCGGGGCCGATTCAATCGCATACTGGCGACGCTCTGCCGCCGCAGGAAACAGGACCTCCACCCGCTTGAATTCAACCTTCAACATAATGCCGAGCCCCAGCTCAGGCTCGGTTTCGCTTACCCAGCGTTGACCGGGTACAATTTTGGAATGGTCGGTCATGGCTCTCAGAGATGGAAGGGCGCGGAGACTACGCACCCATAGTAATCCCGCAAGCCCGAAGTGCACAAGAAAATGCGCACCACAAATCACACACAAGGAACGAAAAAACCACGGAACACACAGAAGACACGGAAAAGACAAGATTAGAAGCAAGATGGATTCGAGCTTATAGCTTACTTCTCATTGTGTGTTTCGATTTGTAGAAGTGAAAAGGCCAACATTCTCATTTATTTTTTCCGTGTCTTCTGTGTGTTCCGTGGTTCAAATTTGATGTATTTGGTATTTGGCCTTTGATTCCCATCGTCTATAGCATGCCGCCATGCCCGCCGCAGCTGAATCCATCGCCAGTGCCAGTGAACTCGTCGTCCGCTACAGTTCTCATACCGTGCTCGACGGAGCCACGCTCGCCATCCACGACGGCGATCGCATCGGCATGGTCGGCCGCAACGGTTGCGGTAAATCCACCTTCCTCAAGATTGCTGCAGGTGAATCCGTGGCAGACAGCGGCCAGTTCACCCGCAAACGAGGGCTGATCACCGGCTACCTCCCACAGGAATTCGAGCTCGATGACGACGCCAATGTGCACGACAACGTTCTGTCCGGGGCCCAGTTTGTCATCGACCTGATCAAGGAATATGAAAACACACCTGCTGACAGCCAGCGCAGTGCCGAACTACTCGATCTGATCAACCACCACGACGGTTGGGACCTCGAACACCGGACTCAAAGCTTGCTCAGCCACCTCCACGCACCTGAAGCCGGGCGCATCGTCGGCGAACTCTCCGGCGGAGAAAAGCGCCGGGTCGCACTCTGCCGGGCCCTGCTTGCCCGCCCGGATTTTCTCATTCTGGACGAACCAACCAACCACCTCGATACCGAATCGATCGAGTGGCTCGAACAGTTTCTCGCGCGCTACCAGGGGGCCTGCCTGTTTGTCACCCACGACCGCTACTTTCTGGATCGCATTGCCACCCGGATTGTCGAAATCCGCCGCGGCCAGTGCGACAGCTACCAAGGGAACTACACCGACTATCTCCTCAGCCGTGCGGAGCGCGACCTCGCGGAGGCCCGCAACGAGCACAAACGCCAACGTTTCCTCAGCCGCGAACTCGACTGGGTTCGCCGCCGGCCCAAGGCCAGAACCACCAAATCTCGGGACCGTATGGATCGCTACTTCGAAGTGGCCAACCAAGACGCACCCGAACAAGAACTCGATGTGGATCTGATCATCCCAGTGCCACCAAAACTCGGCAACAAAATCATCGAGGCCAAAGACGTCAGCATGGCCTATGACGGCAAACCTGCACTCTTTACCGGTCTCAATCTCAAACTGGAAGAAGGACATCGACTCGGTATCGTCGGCCGCAATGGCATGGGCAAATCCACCCTGATCAATACATTGTTAGGCCGGCTACAACCCAGTAGTGGCACGGTTGAAATCGGCAACAAAACAGAAGTCAATTTCATCGATCAAAATCGTCTTTTACTCGATGGCAATAAGTCGGTCTTCGAAGAAGTCGGAGAAGGACAAGAAACCGTCCGCCTGGGTGACGAAACCCTCGGTCTACGTGCCTACTTGCGCCGGTTCCTTTTTACCGAAGAACGCATCAATACCAAAATCGATCTCCTCAGCGGTGGTGAACGCAGCCGTGTCATGCTCGCAAAAATTTTAAAGCAGGGCGGCAATGTAATCGTGTTAGACGAACCAACCAACGACCTCGATCTCAACACACTCCGACTACTGGAGGAAGCACTCGCCGGCTTCAAAGGCTGCGTGATCGCAGTGAGCCACGACCGCTATTTCCTCAACCGCGTCTGCACCGATATTCTCGCCTTCGAAGGCAATGGCGTCGTCCACCACCAGGTAGGCGGCTACGATTACTATCTCGAGAAAAAACAGGAGCGTGACAGCCGGCAGACGACCCAATCCAACACCTCAACAAAGAAACAAAAAGCCCCACGCAAGGAACGCCCGCGCAAACTCAAGTGGGCCGAAGAACGCGAACTTGAATCGATGGAAGAAACCATCATGGAAGCCGAAGAAAAAGTGGCCAAATTAGAAGCGGCTTTTGATGCGCCCGACTTCTATGAAAAACACGGCGACAATTGGCAGGAACTCGAACAGGAGCTCAAAGCAGCCAAAGCCCATGTCCCAGAACTCTACCAACGGTGGGAGGAACTCGAGGCTATCCGCTTGGCAGCCGAAAAGACATAACCTCATCCCCCACGAAACAACCTCGGTGGCTGGAATGTAGGACAGGATTGTATCCTGTCGACAACCCAAGGCTTGAGCGAGGCTCGACTTGATAACTCCCAAGCCTGCCGACAGGTTGAAAACCTGTCCTACAATGAGTTAGGCAAGCTTGGCGCTTCTTTTAATGAATCGCACTAACGCCGGCGACCACCACCGCCACCGCGCGAGCCACCACTGCTACGACTGCGACTGGAACTGGTCCGGCTTCTGGCACTCCGTGAACTACTCGAACTCCTTGCCTTACTATGGCTGTAGCTGGGTCGACTCGAAGAAGCCCGACTCCGGGAGCGACTATCATGATGCAACTTACTACCATTGCTCCGTGTGCTCTTGTATGTCGGTTTGGTCGATGGGCGCGTGCTCGGCTTGGTCGATGGACGGGTGCTCGGTTTGGTCGACGGGCGCGTGCTCGGTTTGGTCGACGGGCGTGTGCTCGGTTTGGTCGACGGGCGCGTGCTCGGCTTGGTCGACGGGCGTGTGCTCGGTTTGGTCGATGGACGGGTGCTCGGCTTGGTCGATGGACGCGTGCTTGGCTGATTGCCAGGACGTGTTGACGGGCGCGTGCTTGGATTATTCCCTGGGCGGGTACTTGGGCGGTCAGCGATCTTGGTGTCTTTCCACCCCGATTTATCGCGTTGCTGCCACTGTCCTCCTTTATCCTTTTTGTAAATCTTACCATCTTTGCCGACATAGACATCCGGGCGCGTACTAGGACGGGTGACCGGTTGTGTTGACGGTCTTCCCGGGGTCACTCCAGGGCGAGTGCCAGGCTTCGTCCCCGGGTTTGTTCCCGGGCGGGTGCCGGGCTTCGTTCCTGGGTTTGTTCCCGGGCGAGTGCCGGGACGAGCCACTGGGCCAGTGCCGGGCTTACCTCCGGGGCGAGTTCCCGGACGTAAATTGGGACGGGTAGATGGACGGGTCACTGGACGCAAACTTTTGTCACGGGCTTTGTTATAACGGTCTCTAGCCATACGGTTGTCCAGTTTTGCCTTATCCCCCCATGAGCCATATGGCATAGGACGGGCAATAGGGCGGTGACCCGGACGATTGCCATGACCTGGACGGTGCCCAGGCTTCCACGGGTTATATCCCGGACGGTGATGCCCCGGACGGTGGTGTCCGTGATAATGGACGGGACGTCGGTATCCACCATGACGATGGTAATGCACAGGCCGCACGCAACCACCATAGGGACCATATCCCCAACGACAAGGGCGATGGTATCCACCATGCCACCCCCAACGAGCACCACAGCCCCAGCCAATATAACTGGGTCGATACCAATGGTAGTGGTGGTGGCTGGAGTTATGCCCCAACCAATAGCCCGCCCCAAAGACCAGTAATCCCCTGAAGAGATACTGACCGGTGTATCCGGAGGTGTATCCGTATTGAACGGTTGTTGGTGTGCTATTGTATACCTGCACATAGGTGACATTGTGCTGTGGGTTGTCCGCAGGTATCGTGTAGATGTTTTTATCAACCTCATCAGACAGTGCCCATGGGCCATTGGGAGAGCTCCCGACAAACCAGACACCTTGATAGCAGCAGTAATACTTTCCATTGGTCAGAAACACATCATTTTCTGTGTTGATGGCATACTGCACATCCGAGCTACCTTTGATTGGCTCAAACTGGGGCTCGCCGTCATAGCTCACGGTAAGTGTGGCATCATCTCGGTTCATTGTCGCGGTTTCTGGAATAGCAGCAAGAACAGCGGCCTCTTCAGCTACCGGAGAACCCTGCACGGAAGCCAGGACGTACCCTTTTTCGTGGTCTTCGGGAATCTTCGCAAACTCATCAGGCAAGTCCAGAGTAGCTGCGACCCAGCCTCCCGTCAACGTCTTGGATTTGAACCAGCGCCCTTCCACGAGATAGTAGTAATAGGAGTCCGACGAGAGAAAAAACACATCGCTTTCCGTATTCGAAATAAACAGTAGCTTGGTGCCGCTGATCGGTGTCATATTCGGTTTCCCCTCGGTTTCGATCAATTCGCCCGGCTGCTTGGAGACAAAAACCTTGGGAACAGCTTCAAAGGGTTCTGCTTTGAGCGCGGCGCGCACATCTGACCAGTTCTCATCGTCAGGCAACTTGGAAAACGAAGCTGGCAAGGAATCCACCACACTCCACGGCCCTTTGAGAATGTCCTGAGTTTTGATCCAACCATCCTCAATAAGCAGATAATAAGTGGAACTTTCGACGTCCATCAGCAGGTCCCAGTTCGTGTTGAGGGCAAAAAGCACTTTGTTCGTTTTGGGGTCAATCGCCTTGAAGTCGGGTTCTCCCATAAACGTCACCATAATCGCAGGCTCCTCTGAGTAAAAGATGGGCGGAGGGTCCAGGTTCACCTTGATGTCCCGGTTCATCACTTCTGAGTGTTCAACACTTGCCACCATATCGTCCAAATTCACCTTCAGCGGCGTCTGCCCATCTCCTGACAACGCCAAGATCTTTTTTAACTCCGCTTCTTCGGCCGCATCCTTGGCGTCCACAAAAATCAATTTTCGTAATCTCCGGGGGCCGATATGCACCACATTCTCCTCCCGGTCGGCCACGGTGTCCGCTTCAAATTCAATCGAAATATATTTCGGCTCCTCCTCCGATCCTTTTTTCTGAATAGCCACCGCCATCCGGGCTTTCAACAGCTTAAAGTCCTTCCACTCATCAATCTGCGGCTGGTACTTGGTGATCTCGTGCGTCTTGGCATCAAACACTTGCGGGTAAGTGGATTCTGTCAAATCGACTTCTGCCGCCGCTGCCGGGGTCGGAGTTTTTTCATCGGCTGCACGCAGCGGGGAGAAAAGCCAGACCACCGTACTCGCAAGCGCGGCACAAAGTGCCCATGGGTAGGGGTTTCGATAGGGCAAGCGGTTTGCCAGGTTACTAATCGTCATCGTTTTCATGGTAGTTGGAGTTATAGGTTGGGCGTTTTGTGAGTGTAATACAATGGGTAGTCGTGAATCAGTGGGCATCTTCCGGCTCTACCCGGCATCATCCCAGCTTGTCTCCATTCGACGCAAATCGATCGGCTTTTATTGAAGATGATATCGAATTTTATTTAATTTTGTTCCCGCCAATCAACCAAATGCCAATGAGCGAGACTAAAAATCTAGCAGACAGATAGGGCTTCGCAAGTCATTTTCAACACGGACAGTCATTTTCAACACGAGAGCCCCGAGACCCCAGAGCAACAAGGACCGGTGGAATGAACTTGCAGAGCTGGGTCAGAACTGGCAGCGTTTCCTTGGTTGGTTTATATTTTTTCACAGGCCGATCGAAGTGGGATCGACCGCCAACCCCTTCAATGCTTTGCCTCTCCTATGGGATGGCTGTGATTCATATTTAACACCATGCAAGCGCTCCATACAATCGGATTACTCTGCCCTAGAGGATTTAAGTTTTATACCTATGAAGCCGTCGCGGGAATGGTGAACTATGGAGAGGAGCAATTGAATCTCCGGTTAAAAGACCTTCGTTTTCAAACACTCTCCGATCTGGAAACACTGATTCCCAAAAAATTAGAGAACCACGATTGCTCTGGTCTGATTCTCGGGTTAAATACAAACGAATATACTAAGATCAAAAACAGCCTGCCTACGGACATTCCACGATGCAATATCCACCCGGACATCTTGTCTCCCGACATCCCGACCGTCGCCATCGACCTCGAATCCCTTGCCCACAAAGCCGTTGATTATTTCAACCGTATAGGATTCAAAAATATCGGTCTACTACGTTCAGCCAATACTGTATCACAAGATGAGGTTTATAGGCATTTACAATTGGCAGCAGCAGCGCATGGCATGGATTGCTTTCAACATGCATCCGAGCCACCGGAAAACATGCTTTCGGCTGAAGAACTCCCCACGAGCCATGCATTAAAACAATGGCTCTCTGAATTGCCCAAACCCATTGCAATCCTGACTTCGGGTGGCTTTTCCGCCTTGATACTAAGCCGCGCGGCAGCCGAATTAAACATTTCCATCCCTGATGAATTATCCATCCTTTCGGAATCCGATGACGAAGCTTGCCTATTTACTGAACGACCCGTTTCAAGTATCCGCAGTGCGGGACCACTCATCGGCTATAAGGCTCTTCAGCTGATTCATCAAGCCATCCTCCAAGGTGAAAAAATCCAAACTGGAAGGATCAACCTCCCAGCGCCTCCCATCATTGAGCGAAGCTCGACAGGCTTACCGCAGGGTATGAACCAACAAACGAAAGACGTCATCCGGTATATCCGAAAAAACGCTCTCAATGGTATATCCGTATCCAGCATTTTATCAGCTTTTCCCAATTGTAGTCGCAGTAAACTGTATCGAGAGTTTGATAAATATCTAGGTTACCCTCCTGCGGAAGAAATACTCAGGTTACAAATCAATAAAGCCAAAGAGCTCATCGCCTATTCATCCATGAGTGTCAGTGAAATTGCTCAAATGTGTGGATTTTCCAACCAAAGCACCTTTAGCTCCACATTCTCCCGGGTCGAAGGGCAATCCCCCTCGCAATGGAGAAAAAGCCAGCAGCATTAAGCTCTACTTCGGCAAACCTCAATCATTAATAATTAATTCTAGGGCAAGCACTTATGAACCCAAATGGGACAAATTGACATGTTTTTTATACGTGTCGACATAGACACCACACAAGAAAGTTGATTATCCTGAATCAAATCCAGTTAAAACGTCTATTGGGTAGACGTCTGGGAGCTTGAGAGCGCATGGAGAGCTCAATCACCGACCACATCCGTCCTTCTTACTGGGAAAATGCGAAACCAAAAAATATGAAAAAAACAATCATTAGCAGATCTAGAGCTCTGGTCATTTTAGCCAGTGCCGTCATCATTCCCCAAACTCAGGCAGCTTTGATCATCACCAACAGCGACATGGAGATCAACACCCTGACAGGTTCCGGTGATTTTAAAACGACAGCTCCGACCGATTGGATACAAGCAACCGGCGTAAGTGGCACAGTAGGTGTCATTGGCGATACCCGAACTTCGGTCACGGATGATACCACTGCCCCAGAGCACTTTGCTTGGCTACACCTCCAAGGCATCAACAATGAGGCGGGTCAGTCCATCGGTGATATCACATCTAACCTTGGACAGACCATCCGGATCACTTACGATCTAACGCGCCGAACCAATGAAGGAACGAACTGGAACCACCGCGTCCGTCTATATGCAGGAGACGGCACTGGATATACTGCCGCCAGCGACACCGCCGACCCGAATGCCGATTTGTCAGACGCTTTTCTGGCTGAGGTGACTGGGGCAAACTCTGGTGCGCCAGCCAATACCTTTGAATCTAAAACTGTGGACGTAACGCTTCCATCTACCTACACTGGCTCGCTCGATCAACTCTACCTATCTTTTAAAAACCGTGCCGGGACCACCGCACAACTACATTTCGACGATGTGACAGTAACCGTCATTCCTGAGCCCTCATCATCCGCCTTACTTGGCCTCGGTGGACTTGCCCTGATCCTGCGTCGACGCAAGTAACTCATTGACCAAATATGCCCTTTAAGAAGATTGTATTCATTTCAAAAACCCATCTCCTTGTAACTCAAGGAGATGGGTTTTTTTATCGGCAGCCATCCAGACCATCAAGTTGGGACAAATGGTAATAATTTATAAACGTCTCAATATAGACAATCACATCATTTAACTCATAGCATTGAGTTCGCAAAAAAAACAAATCTTTGCTTATGAAAAACATACTCAAACACACTCTCGTCATCGCGGCGACCGCGACCGTAGCCCAAGGAGCGACCATGTTAACCAACGGCGACTTTAGTTTGCCAGATGTTGGAGACAGCGATGGCAATAATATCAGCAAACCAACAGGCTGGAGTGGCTCTGGTAATTATAGAGCCTATAAAAATACCGATGGCATCGGTGGCGATGCAACTAATCAATATGTAAGAGCTCGAGACACAGGCGATAGAAACCTCTGGCAAAGAGGAAGCATTGACGCTGGAACCACAAGCTTGCTCTTAGAAGGATGGTTTGGCTCCGATGATACAGACAACGCCACGGTAACGCTAACCCTTTATTCAGATGCTGGTTACACAACGGAGTATGACTCTGTGACAGCTACAACCAAAGCGACTGGGTGGAATCAAATTGGCGGAGCCAGTGGACTCAGTATTGATGTGGACACCGCAGTCGCATGGCAGGTTCGACTTGATTACGATAATGTAAGCTCAAGCTACGCGGCCTCGAGATTTGACGATCTTACATTGACGGCCGTTCCCGAACCATCATCTGCAGCACTGATCGGACTTGGGGGCGTTGCTCTCATCCTGCGCCGTCGCAAGTAACACACTGACAAGTGTATCTTATTAAGGAGATCGTCTTTCTCCCCGTTTTCTCAAAAAACCATCTCCTTGCAGCTCAAGGAGGTGGTTTTTTTATCGACTGCAAACACATCATTTCTTCGATCTCGACCCACTCATTCTCCACAGAACCATGCTCTTATCCGCTTCAGCCAAAAAACTCGAGTTTATCACATTTCTGTTTGCCACCCTGGGAGTCGCACTACCGTCTGCGTTAGCATCAGAAAGTGGTGAATCAACTGCCGATAACCAAGCCGTTTTTCATGTGGATCCCACTGCCGGCAATGATACCAATGATGGTTTAACCTTCGAGACAGCCTTCCGTACACTGGAAAATGCCCGGCAGGTGGTGGACTCCGTCAATGACAACATGGCCGGCGATATTGTCGTCGAACTTCACGGCGGAACCTTTCGTCCCCAGAACACACTTGCCTTGGATTCAGGAGATTCTGGATCCAATGGGTTTCGCGTCATCTACCGGGCTGCGGCAGGAGAAACACCAGTAGTCAGCGGAGGGCTTGACCTGTCCGGAGGCTGGGTTTTGACCAAGCCCACGTCTGGAATCTACCGGAAAAGTGGCGTCAGCAGCAACTTCCGCCAACTTTATATCAATGGACAAGCTGGCGTCCGCGCCCGCATGCCAAACAAGACCAATGACAGAACGCTAGGCAGCTACTACAAGGTAAAAAGCGCCTCGAGTTCCAATCAACAAATCAAGATCGAGGCATCCAAAATCAGCTCATGGTCGGGTCTTACCTCAGTAGAGATGGTCATGATGCCTCATTGGTATCACTACCGCAGTCGGATCTCATCATTCACCGTTTCGGATGGCAATGCCTATGTGACATTCCAGGATCCGGAGCAGGGTTTCCTCTTCGCCAAAGGGGATAGCTTCTGGCCGAATGCTCCTTATTATTTCGAAAACTCCATCGATTTTCTCGATGCTGCAGGAGAATGGTTCCATGACACCACCACGGGTGATCTCTACTACATCCCCCGCCCCGGGGAAAACCTGGCTACCGCTACAGTCGAGGCCGGGGTATTGGAAACCCTCGTCAGCTTCAGCGGAACATCCGCGTCCGACATCATCAGCAATATCTCCTTCCAAAATGTCACCTTCGCCCATTCCGGCTGGATCTCTCCCAGCGAGCAAGGGGCGTCAATGACTCAGGCCACCCGCGAGGTCAGTGGAGCGATTAAAACAGGAGCAGTAACCGCACGGTATGCGGAGGCGCTGGAACTCGACGGATGCACTTTTAAGAATATCGGCTCGAATGCCATCTCCATGGACAAAGGCGTAAGCGACTCGATCATTCACAATTGCATGATCCACCGGATCGCGGGAAATGGCATCGTGGTCCACGACGACGGAGTCAAAAACCTTGCCCCAGGCGATGCCTGCGCGAACATCAAGATACTCAATAACCGCATTTCTCGTGTCGGGCAGGAATACAGTAATGGCATCGGGATTGTGTCCTATTTCGTCAACAGGCTGCTTGTCGCTGATAATGAAATCTGCCACAGCCCATACATGGCGACCCAGACCGGAGGTCAGTCGGGAGGGTTTGTGGATGTTGGAATGAAAGACAACATTTTCCGTAACAATTACGTCCATCACGTGATGCAACTCCACGATGATGGCGGTGCGTTCTACACGCTCAGCCGCCAACAGGGAACCCATGTGGTCGACAACTTCAGCTCCTCCCTGCAAGCCAGCAAGCTCACAGGAAACTGGCCGGTGGCGGGACTCTACGCCGACAACAATAGCGAGTTCATCACCTTCGAGCACAACGCCACAGTCGATAGCACACAAGCCATCTTCTATCCTTCGCGCTCCCGTCACTGCAACTTCATTTCCAACATCACTTCCGCGGACCCCTCCATCGTCAATTATGCAGGTAACAAGGCGGACTATTTCTTACCTCTGAAAGCCGAAGCAGAGTTGATGACCCTGGATTCCATGACGGTCACCAACGGCTCAGCATACTCGAACGACAAGGGGGCGATCTGTGAGTCTGGCACCGGCACGGCTGAGACCGTTTTTACTGGCGTTGACGGATCCTACAATCTTCATGTGGCGTATCTGGCGGAACCCACCACCTCTGCCAGTTTCCGCCTTCTAGCAGACGGAGTTGAAGTCGGAGCTTGGGCATCAGCCACCACGCCGGCAGATACAGGACTACAAATCCGCCATTTTATCACGCGCGGAGTCCCACTGAAGCAAGGTGAGGTGTTGAGAATCGAGTGCACCGCCGGAGCTGGCTCTGCAGCTCGCATCGACTATCTGGAAGTTTACAGACACCAACTCCAAAAGGCTCCGGAGGCTCCGACCCAACTAACGGCCACCGTTCACGGCTACGGAAATTCGAAACTTGCCTGGGAACCCTCAACCGGCGCCCATTCATACACCATCAAACGTGCAAGCTCCGCAGACGGCCCTTATAACGTCATCGCCACAGGAGTCACCTCTCCTTTTTTCTTGGATTCAGACACCTTTTCCAATCAAACCCTCTATTTCAAAGTGGCTGCCGTAAATGCCTCCGGAGAGGGAAGCAGCGATGAGTATGTGACCCTTTTCCTACCACCCACACCACCCAGAAAAACCCTTGACGCCACTTCCGATGCCTA
Source organism: Oceaniferula marina (assembly GCF_013391475.1). Lineage (NCBI taxonomy): Bacteria > Pseudomonadati > Verrucomicrobiota > Verrucomicrobiia > Verrucomicrobiales > Verrucomicrobiaceae > Oceaniferula > Oceaniferula marina. The sequence goes on from NZ_JACBAZ010000004.1 coordinate 741,455, forward strand.
TATTCAACGCGGGACCCCCGACACCAATTACGGCGATGCCGGCACCCTTGTTGTAAAGAATGCCCCCACCACCAGCATTCACCGCAAGGGGTATTTGAAATTCGACCTGTCCGGAGCCTCCCTCAACACGACGCCTTTGGCTGAACTTCAATTTGCCGTGAGCTCCTGGACCGCTGGATCAACGTGGCTGGTCTACGGACTCAACGACGGTGATGCGGAAGAATCCTGGGACGAAGCCACCATCACTTGGAACAACGCCCCCGCAAATACCACAAGCTCTGCCACGGCACTCGATTCTGCCCGCGTCACCTCACTCGGCAGCCTTGCCGTCACCGAAGCCCAGGTCAGTGGAGAAATACTCAGCTTTTCCTCAGAGGCTCTGGATACCTTCCTGTTGGCTGATGCCGACGGTCAAGTCAGCTTCATCCTCACTCGCAGCACCAGCGGTGACAGCATCAACACCAGCATCGCGTCGCGTGAGCACCCGTCACTCTCTGCTCCACGGCTGAAATTCAGCACCCCAACCAACAATCTTAAAATCGAGGACATTGGCTTTAATGGTCCGACGCTCGATATCACCATCACCGGGCTCGATCCTTTGGAACAATACATCGTCACACGCTCGCCGGACCTGACCTCTTTCGACACCGTAATCGGTCATCCGTTCACCTCGGCAAGCGGAATCATCCATCTTTCAGATCCTTCACCGCCACTGGCAGATCAATCTTTTTATCGGGTAGAAAAATTCACTCCGTAAGCCTTTGGTTCAGCCACTCATTTCTCCCACTTCCGACTAAGGGATAACGTGGGTGTATTGATTGATGCAATTCTTCTACTGTGCCAAATATCCATAAACGTTGAACTCAGCCAGATTAAAGCTCCCGGCGTCGTTGAGAGCCCTGACTCGTAAAAAGCGGAAGCCCTGCTTGGGTTTAAGATACCATTCGAAAAGGTTAGAGGGGTGTCGCTGCGTACCATGATACCAAGTCACATCGTTACGAGCGACCAGAACAGTAGGCTTCTTGAAATCACGATCATTGGAACCTTCGATCACGAAGTTCTTGCGCGTGTGATCTTGAAACATGTTCTGACGAGGAAGGATCTCTAACCGCTGAATCACAAATTTTTTTCCTAAATCGACAGCCAACCAGCCTGCTCCGTCACCGCCTGATTTCGTGTGCCAAAAAGTATCCCAATCCCGATCGAAAGCCGTCTCCGCGCCGTGCTTCGAGCTCAAAGAAGAAGATGCCCATGCTGGCTTGTTTTCAGTAAGACTCTCGTGACCGTAGATTGAGTTGAGAAGGTGTCGGTAAGCCGGCTGAAGACCAGCATTTTCCATGACAGCAACTGCTTCATCAGGCCACTGGCCATCCTTCACCTGAACGTAGTTGATGAGTTTGGCCCTACCTGCAGTTTTTTTGCCGACCAAATTAGACTTTTCAGCCCAAGTATTTTCGTAAACCACACCTTTTGAACCTCCATGCCAGTTCCAGCAAACCGGTTTCGGGTGGATGCTATCACGGCTCACGTTGTTGAGCCAATGAATGGTGTGGGACCAGTTGTCACTATAAAACTCCCAGCCGTGCCCTTTAGTGCTATGAAAGCGCGAGTAGTTCCCTTCAACCACGCTACCTGGATAGCGGCCGTGGAGATAGAGATGCCCCCCATCATCCATTCCATAGCGACCAGCAACCTGAGCCCTTGAAACTTTGTTGAACTTGAATTCAATCTTGCCCATGTCATCCCGAACATGCCCACTGTCGCCGATGCGTGCGTGGATGGCAGTATAAGAGGTGTCTGACACATCATTGTGATGAAACTTGCAATCGTATGCAATGAACACGTTAAGGCCAGTGCCCTGATCATAATCGCGGCCCGTGCTGCGAACAATGTTATTTCTAACCATCGTATTGCGGCAGATGTTTTCCGCCGGGCACTCCTTCTTGTTGTGGTACCAGCGCCCGATGCTGACGCCCGCGGCGGTAAGATCGTAAAAGACGTTACCCTCAATCAGAGTGTCGTCGCAGTCTTCGTAAAGCTGAACGCCTACCGAAGCCTGATGCACAACGCGACAGTCGCGGATGGTAACTCGGTCGGTGTGGTCGAGGATGATCTGGCCGGGGATCTCGCTCTTGTATTTATCGAAGATTTCGGCCTGGGTGCGCCCAAGCATCATCGTTTCGGGGGCCATCCAATTGCCATAACGAAAGGTGAGCCCTTTGAAACTCAAATCAGAAGCCTTGGATTTTGCATCACCCTTCACCTTTAGAAGAAACTCTGTGGCCGGTGCCCATGTCTCGACCTTGGACATATCTTGAGCTGGCGTGGTCGGGTAGTAATAGATCTTCTTCGTCTTACGATTGACATACCACTCGCCAGGCTCATCGAGTTCTTCCATCGCATTGAGCACTCGGAATTCCATCGTCGGAGTGGCCCGAGCATTGTCCCAGGAAGCCCAGTATTGAAAATCCGGTTGCTCCATCTTGACAATCATCTCGTCGTCGTTTTCGGCGGGTAAGATGGAGTCAACATGCATGTAACCAACCTTGAAAACCTTGGCATAGAATAGCTGCAAGTCTTCGATGTTTTTATAATCACGTTTAGGAAGCCAAACACCATCGTAGCGCTCGGGGGTGGACGGGTCATCCCAGAATTTTTTATGGGTATTCTTCACATAGGTGTGAGACCGCGCTTGTAGTGAGCGAATGCCATCCACGTAGAGTTGGCGAAAGTAGCCTGCGCGTTTCAAGGCCGCCGTTGCATCAGCTTCGTAGTAAGCTTGTCCATCCACTTTCTTCCACCCAGTGATGCGCACACCGCCACACAGCACCGGGCTTTCGTCACGGTATTTTTGGTAGATCACTCGGTGGGTGTTTGAACCGGAGTCCTTGCCATCAAATTCGAGCGTTTTGGCAACCTCGTATCGTCCTCCTCGCAGGTGCACAACCAAGTCGCTGTCCAGATTCTTATTGAGTGAATGCTTACGGATGTAGTCACGGGCAGCCTCGATCGACTGAAACGCTTGCTCCACACTATTTCCCTTATTAGTATCATCCCCCCTTACTGGATCCACGTACAAATCTGCGCCATGGCAGTGTAGGAAGCTCAACAGCAGGACGAGCGTAATTTTTGATGATGCCTTATCGATCATATAATTGATGTCTTTAATTACTAACAAAATCTAGAGCACAAGGATTAACCCAACCGCCAAAGTTGGTGCCCGTCTCAGACGCAGAAACCATAATTGAACAAAGCCGAATAGAAAAGCCATGAAACACGCTCAAGCATCTCAAAGAGTTTTCTATATGTCTCACTTCAACTCGATTCAAGCGATTAAATAGTTAGCCTCCCAACCCGACAACAAAGTAAAGAAAGCCGATGATCGCGAGCAGAGCCAACACATTAATGCCAAATCCGATAGCATCCACCTTGTTCCACTTACTGAATGTCCAATGAGAGTTCGGACCAAACAGCTTATGGTCGTCCACTAAGGAAGGATCACTTTCATGCTGAGCTACTAATTGGGCATCCTCATCTCCATCAGCAAGAACAGGGGTGAGGATACGAGCGGCTGTTTGATCTGCGGCTTCCTCCTCTTCCTTACTGCGGCGCGTCATGAGACTCACAATAATCAGTAAAACGAAAGGCAGAAATGTGCGCAATAAGACCCGGATCGTTTCGTTCAGAGCATACGGGTTAGCACTTAAATCAAATCCCATTTTATCGATGACGACGAGTAGAACATTCAAGCGACCTTTTCCTTGAGCAACTTCCGTTCCCTCGTCCAAGGTTTCCACCTCGATACCATCTGTCCAAAACACGCTCTTACGAGGCATTAAATAGCTCTTGCTCCATGGTTCATTGAGCTTGATAACATCCGGTGGCGCCGATGACCGATCTTCAGGAGCCAGCTTTTCATACGCGGCAATGGCAGCAGACTGACGATCGACATCTTCCTGGGTTGCCCGCGGGTAAACCTGCTCAATCGATCGTGATTCTGTTTGTTTTAAGAGATACGCATTCGTCTTGAGACCTGGCACGAGGGGCGACAGGAGTGGCAGCGTAAAAAAGAAGATCGTACTCAGCGTCATCTGGGCCCACACCGCCTTCGATGTCGTTTTTTTCCATAAAATCCCCATCCATAGAGACGCCGCAAATACCGTTCCAAACTCCCACCAAAGCTTCAGAAGCCCCAAAACGCTATCACTCGCCAAGGTCAAAACCGCAGCCCCCAACACAACCAGCCCCCCAACACAACGGCCAAAGGCAACGTAATGCTTCTCAGATTTATTCGGAAATAAAGGCCGGTATAGATTATGGGTGATCAATCCCGATGCCGTAATCATCATCATGTCGGCTGTTGACATGAGGGCCGCCATAAGTGCTGCAATCATCAGACCAATCAAGCCCATATTCAAGGGCCCCAATAACTCACGAGAAGCGTAGCCCCACAGCAAATCTGGGTCGGTCATTTTATCGGCGAAAAGCAGAACCGCAAACATGGCAGTCACGCCCCAAAGCACGGTCACTAAACGCTTGAGGTAAATCCCGAAGGTCATTCCGAAGCGCGCCGAGTATTCATCCTTGGAGGAACTTGGAGTAACAAAGGTGTTCGCCTGAGCCGTTGCGGTGATCAGCCCCATAAAACCGATGGCGGCAATATAATACCAGGTAAAATCCATCGCCTTGGGTGACCCTAAAATCTGAAAAAACGACATCGATTTCTGTTCATGCAATGCCTCAAATGCCCCCATCAACCCGGTGCCTCCATAAATGGCGTTGATTTGATCTGCCGCAAATGGAATCAGCATCACCGATAACAACAAAATGAACACGCCTTGAATCAAATCACTGATAAGCGCAGCTTCCAATCCTCCAGCAATGGAATAGAGGCAAACGATTATCACGATCGACCAAACAAGGATGTGTTTGTTCATGTGAGAAAACACCTGCCGAGGCGCTTCTTGACGTAAATTCTCTAATCGCGTGCTCTCTGCCACACTTAAAGAGCTGGCATCCATCGATTCTAATGACTTTAGTTCCAGAGCTCTGGCATACTCAGCTTTTTCATTAACCGTCAGTTCACTTTCCGCCTTCGGCGTGAGCGCTTGAACGGTTTTTAACATCGAAATAAAACCTAACGAGAGAAGCACACACAAGCCCACGGCCATCAAGGCCGAGTAGGCTCCACCAATCCCTTTGGAATGATAACGCTTGGTAAAAAAATCGCCCAGCGTCATCACTCGCATCCGCCGGTACCAAACCGAAGTAAACCAAAAAAACGGCGTTGCGAAAACCATCATCAAAGCAGACCAAATACCCGCGGCCCCATTGTGATAGGTGGTCGTCGCCACAGAAGGGCCAGTATCAGAAGAGGTCGCTTGTCCAAAGTTGGCAAAAATCTGAATAATTTTCCCCATTCTCCGCCCTCCGAGAAAAAAATCTTCTTGGTTTTTAATCCGGGACATCGCCCAAAAACCAATCCCAACCATCGCCAAAAAATAGACAGCGATGACAACCAAATCTACGATTCCTAATCCAAACATCTCTATTTTCTTAATTAAAATGAAGTTACAGTTTCAGAAGCGATGGCTTCACGGTATCTCGACATGGAATCACCCACTCCCGTGCTGGGAATCATCCCCTGATCTCGAACGTATTCGCAATACGTATCTTGATAAAGCGAAGAACACAGAGGATGGTTCTTGTGAAGCAGATGCCATCGCTGCCACGCCTTGTCATACTTCACAATCGATGTATGAATCCGATCCCATGGAACTGGCTGATCCGTAAGAACCGCTTGTTTTTCAATCAGCATGGCTGTCCAGGCTTCCAGGTAAACCTGATAACAACACAATCCATATCGACAACTCACCCGGATGAATTCACGAAGTTCCTCAGATCCAGAAGTTAACGAGTCTGCGAGTTTAACGATTTGTTTCCATAGAATCACAGAGGATTCCCGCTCCGCAATCATCTCCTCTACCCGATCATTTTGCACGATCTCCGTGATCGCTCGATCCATGTATCCCCCCTCATCTTCAATTCCACCGATGTAATGGTCCCGGGTCCATAACGTATTATGACCTCCTTTGATTGAGGCGACACCACGTAAAACGGCCTTGGTCGAAAGATGAGATAATTCAAGCAAAGCATTTTGATCGCTCTGATTAAATCCATGTTCAGCAAAAAACTGACGTAATAAATCATCGCAGTCGGATTCTGGATTCCGACCCCACTGGGCAATCACCCAGGCATTGGCATCGCACCAAAATTCATTTTGGATATACGGTCCTTTCCAACCGCCACCACGCGACCACGTCCAAACTCCCGCAAACTGAGGAGACTGAAGCAGATCACGCAAGCAGCGATTGTTCAGAGTGTTCCCTTTAGGCATCAAATAATCATATTCCTCAAATCCATTAATCACGCCGTCAGCAATATAGTTAGGGTAAGCCCCCTTCCCTTCATACTCACGCTGGCATTGCACCTCGACAATTTGCGGATGCTGCCCAATCCCCAGGGGAGGGCTGAATGTGTGGGCTCGATGAAAGTCTCCAACGCAATGTTTGATACTCAACATGAGCAGAGGATGGGGTTCCACACGTGCTGAAACATCGCGATACTGCTCAGCATCCTCATCGATTTCACTCAACCAGGTTCGATACAGCAAACGTTTTCCATGCTTCACACACACGCACTCGCGTAACAAATTCAACATCACCAAGTGGCTTTCCACCCCGTTGACGATCGGGTCACCTCCAGTGTGGTGCGGCATATCGTGTAAATAGGTTTCCCCCACTCTGACCACTAAGCCGTCAAGTTCGGGCAGCTTTTCAAAAATTTCATCGATCTGGGTGCGAACCAATTTTTGCACAAAAGCTTGATGGATATCAGGTGAAAACTCACCCTTCACATCAGCGTCATGCTCGGTTTTGATCTCACTCACAATCTCCTCCTTGTAACGCTGCATGAGCGTCCGCGGCATGACCACAAAATCGGTCCAGGCATAACAGGTCAACCCTGACTGTTTGGTGCGAGCGATCTCTTTGCGTATATGCTCGGCATATTGATCAGCCCATATTTGCAGCTCGGAATCGGGCGGGCAAACTTCGGGATCTATCGACTCAAAAGTAGCGATGGCTTGTGCATGTACGTTTAAAATTTGCCCGTTAAACCCTCGCTTCAACAAAAAGGTAGGGCTTAAAAAGTCTGATCTAAAAGGAGCTTCACCAGGATTATGGTGAACATAATCCAAAATGTGGAATGAACTAGTTGTCATCTGATTTACAGCCAATGATTACTTTATTTCAATGGGCGAATACCCGCGGACTTCTTAATGTCTTCGATCGTTTTCGCCGCATCGTTCACGGGGTCGGATGTGTTAAAATCCCAGAGGTCGACCAGATTTTCCGGAGATGGATCTTCTTCAGCCTTTGCAGCAAGCGTGCTGAGGTTTCCCGGTGTCAGCGCTTTGGCATATAAACGGACCTCATCTATCAAGCCATTGAACCGATAGCCCTTATCGGGGCGTTGACCTATCACCAAAGCGCCAGAACCAGACTTACGCTGCTTACCGATGGTTTTTTTACCCGACACCTGACCATCGACATAAAGAACGAGCTCAGATCCGTTATAACTCATCGCCAGGTGATGCCACTTCCCTTGAACCAGCTTCTTCTTTTCTCCCATTGATACCGTATGTTTATTTGCCCGGCCTCCCCCGATGTTTAGGTATGCAACCGCTCGATCACCTATCGTTCCAAGACCGAAATTCCCCTCAGCCCAATCGTTTTTGTTTTTTCCGACAATCCACTGAACTTCTTCCTTTTTCCTTTTTTCGTCAAATTTCACCCATCCCATGAGGGTAAAAACGGAGGGATCCAAATGAGCCGCGTGATTCACTTTTTTAGCCGCGCCACCAGCCCACGCCTTTCCTAATTTGCCTTTCGCCAATTGATACCCTTGAGAATCTCCACCAAAATAATTGTCTTTCCAAACGTGCCATGACGGCTTGTTACGGTTATGGCGCACTGACCTTCCAGCCGTCCCGTAAATCACATTGCCTTCGATTAAAAAACCGTCGGATGCTTCATCGAGAAATAGCCCATTGTTAGGGGACGCATGCGCATAGGGACCGCGCTTTACACCATGAATATGATTGAAGCGAATAGTTGTTTCCGGAATAATCCCCAAACTATAAAATGCACCACCATCTGAAACTTCCCGCATCACATCGTGTACGTGATTATGTTCAATATGGTAGGAATGAGCTGCGCTAGGATCGTGAGTCCACACCCAACCGATACTAATGCCGCTGTAAGGAAGCTGCTCAATTTCATTATGCATAATGCGGGTATTCCGAGCAATACCACCCCATACACCACAAGCCCCTAAATAGGTCTGCCCGGCATGATAAATATGACTGTCTGTCAGGCTTGTATTTTTAGGGCATATTTTTTCATCATTATGTCCACCAACCCCAAATCCATTGGCACCGGTGTCATAGATTTTACAACGAGACACACTCACGCCATCCGAACCATTTTTCACTTCGATCCCGCCAGCTCCGGCATGCCTGACCACACAGTGAGAAAACTGGCAGTTTTTGGCATATTCCACCTCAACCATACTGGGAAGCCCGTTCCATTTACCATCGTGGTATTTCTTTTTGGTATCGGTATCCCAATACTGGAATGCGGCCTGTCGTCCATGATGGCCCTGTTCGGGTAGAAGGTAATTGCTATGCTCTATGATGATGTTTTCAAAACGAATAAACTGAACTGGCTTTTCCTGGGTACCCTGGAGTTGTAAACAGTGAGTCAACCGAGGAGCAAGCACCTCTGATTGATTAGGATTTTTGCCGTCGATGGGTTGATAATACAATTCTCCAGACTTCCGGTTGAGATACCACTCACCTGCAACATCCAGAAACTCGAGAGCATTTTCAAACCAATAATACGTGCCTCGTCTAGGACGATTGGATCCACGGTAATTGACATGGGGAGGCTTCAGCCACACCTTCCCGGTGGCGGGGTCAACCCGATCCACTTTTTTATGGAAACTGGCCCAGTTCTTAATCACTCCAATTTCCACATCCTGCATATTTTTCCATTGTTGGAGATCTTTGGCTTCAACTTGGATCGTTTGCTCTTTGCCATCCTTACTATGCCCAGCGCCTAGAACCTTACGTGCGTAATGTTTCTCGGAACGATTGGGCGTCCGAGCCCGGATAGCGCGCTTGCCATCGACATACAGATCACGGAAATTCCATTTGCCGGCGGCAACGTCAGGCAACTTGGTTTTCCACACCCCGTCTTGTGCAACCTCCCACCCGGAAATGACTTTGCCACCACTCAAGCTGACAACACCTTGTCCTCTCCATGTCACGGGTGCATGCGCTGAACCGCTGTCAGCAGCTTCGAAGGTGAGAGCTTGAGGCAAGCGATACACACCGGCACCAACCAACACCGTAACAGCTTCAGTCGGTGCCGACACCCGAGAGCTTCGCACCAAGACCTGAGCTCGATGCAATGAACGCACTTTACTGGATGCCGTTCCTGCATTGCGATCATCTCCGCTTGGAGAAACATGAATCGTTTTTGCCGATGCCGCGCTAATAAGGCTGAGCACCAGCAAGCTGCTCAAATTGTGTTTGATCATCATATTTATATTGTCAATGAACCGCTCATAACGACCTTGAGTAACAAGGCCTCTATCAGAGGCGATGTAATAGTGTGTATATTAGTCATCAGCCTCTATTTCACAATGTCAGAGATTTGTCTATTTGTCCCACCATGAACTGATTGTATGAACCCCGCGAAGGGGCTTCCCCCCCAAGTCGGTGCGCCCTGCCGGGCACACCAAACAAAACGCCAGAGTAGGTCTCCCCACTCTGGCGTATCAAATCCTATGTATTGTTGAGCTTTAGTGTCTGAAGTGGCGGTGCCCGGTAAAGACCATCGCAATACCGGCAGCATCCGCAGCCGCAATGACTTCTTCATCACGAATCGATCCTCCCGGCTGGATACATGCGGTGGCACCGGCATCAATCGCCGTTTGCAATCCGTCAGCAAAAGGAAGCATGGCATCCGATGCCATCACAGAGCCCTGCAGAGACAATCCGGCCTCCTTTGACTTCCAGACCGCAATCCGGGAAGAATCCACCCGACTCATCTGTCCGGCACCAATACCAAGTGTCCGATCGGCTCCACAGTAAACGATGGCATTCGACTTCACGTGTTTCACCACGCGCCAACCAAAGCGCATCGCCCTCATTTCATCCCCTGTTGGTGGACGTTTGGTCACCACGCGCTCTTCCAAGTTATCGAGGCCGAGCACGGTGTGATCTCTACCCATAACCATCATGCCACCCGGTGCGGAGCGGACAACAGGAGCTTTACGCACGCCTTCCCAGGCATCCACGTTCAACTTGATTAAGCGAAGATTCTTCTTCTTTTGAAGGATCGCGCGCGCTTCCGGGTCAAAGCCCGGGGCGATAATCACATCGGTAAAAATCGTAGAAATGATCCGCGCCAGACCTTCGGTCAGTGGCCGATTGCAAACAATCACCCCGCCAAATGGAGCCTGGGTATCCGTTTCGTATGCCAGTTTCCAGGCCTTGCGTAAATCCTCATCGTCCTGTCCGACACCGCAGGGGTTGGTATGCTTGAGAATCCCCACCGTTGGGCGGACAAAATCCGTGATCAGATCGGATGCAGCCTCAATATCCAGAATATTGGTGTAGCTCAGCTCCTTACCCTGAAGCTGGGTAAAGACATCGCTGAAATTACCATAAAGGGTGGTCGCTTGATGAGGGTTGTCGCCGTAGCGGAGCTCGCGGTCGAGTGGTAGGCTAATGGTCAGGTGGGAGCGTGTGCTCTCACCCGCTTGGGAAAGGTAATTGGTGATCGCCGTATCGTAACTCGAAGTGCGTAAAAACACCTTCACAGCGAGTTCCTCACGTAGTTTGAAGGACGTATCACCATCATGCTGCTTCATTTCGTCCAAAACCCGATCATAATCCTTGGGGCAAGTCACCACGGTGACACTCTGGTAGTTTTTGGCCGCGCTACGCAGCATGGATGGACCTCCGATGTCGATATTTTCAATCGCTTCGTCAAGCGTTACACCATCCTTGGCAATCGTCTCTTCAAAGGGGTATAAATTCACAACCACCAAATCGATGGGAGGAATGTCGTTTTGTTTCGCTTGCTTTAAGTGAGCCTCATCATCCCGCTTATGGAGCAAACCACCATGCACCTTGGGGTGCAGGGTTTTGACCCGACCTTCAAACAGTTCAGGAGCCCCGGTGAAGTCGGATACATCGAGAACCGGTAGTCCGGCATCGCGGAGGGCCTTTGAGGTCCCCCCCGTGGAAAGAAGCTCGACACCCAGATCAACCAAACCTTTGGCAAAGTCGATCAGGCCGGATTTATCGGAAACAGAGAGAAGTGCACGTTGAATAGCCATAATACAATCACCCGGAAATGGGCCCCACCCAACTAGCGTCCCCGCCCCCCCGGGGCAAGCGGAATGTGAAACAATCCTGACCGCATGCGCCCATCAGCCTTCATTTTTGCGGCTTTCAACCAAGCAAGGACCCTTAGATTCAAGGCAACAATTAAAGGAACCAAGAATACACCGAAGCACAAACAGCCTCCTCTTTATACCACAACAGGACGCAAAGGGGATGTCTGCGAACTCGATACGCTCAACCCGGGCAGAATTGTGGTCACCGATGAAGGCCCACCTATTCCTAAACCGAGAACCGTTTCCCTGATGGCACTTGGTCTACTCGCCAGTTGGAAACGACATCGATCAGATAAGCAGTGATCAAAACCAGATCCTCGCTCTCTGATAACCCAGAGGCATCAGTCTCTGGGTTGGCTATTCGTTGCTTGATCCAAACCTTGTTCCGATTGATCTGGCTCTTCCGCCATCCATTTCCAGATCACCCCGTCTACAGGGCCAAGCAGCCAGGCGAGGACCAGTAAAATGCCACCACTGACCACCACCGATGCCGACATATTGGTATTTAACCACACATGCAAATAAAGACCTCCGATAGCAGACAACAGTGCGTGGATGGCGGCAAGGACCATCATGATCCTGATTCGGTGGGTACACAGATACGCTGTAGCTCCGGGTAGCACCAGGAGTGCAATCACCAGGATCGCGCCCACCGATTGAAAAGCAGCCACCACCACCATCGAAGTTGTCAGCATCAGACCGTAATGAACCAAGGCCGGGCGATACCCCAAAGATGCAGCCAAACCCGCATCAAAGGAACTAAGCAGCAACACCCGGAAAAAAAAGGCCATCAACAACTGCGCCGCCACCGCCACAGCGGCCATCACCACCACCAGCCCGGGCCACGCCAGCCCAAAGCATGTCACCGTATCCTCTTCGAGCAGCAGCCCGAGCCTGCCGTGCAGCACACAGTCCAAGTCCAGATCCACATGCTGCCCCAACATGGTTTCCATCATTACCACGCCCAAGGCAAATAAGGCGGTAAATGAAATACCGGTAGCAGCGTCCTGCTTCACCCTCGTCCACTTGTGGACCAACTCAATCAGAACAGTAGCCAGCAAGCCGGCCAAGCCCGCACCGATGATTAACCAAGGTGACGCCAAATCTCCGGTTAAAAGAAAAGCCAGCACCACACCGGGAAAAACCGAATGGCTAATCGCATCTCCGGTCAGGGACATCCGCCTCAACATCAAAAACGATCCGAGCTGTGAGCAAGGAAGCGCCACAAAAAAGGCCATCAGCACCAGCCACAAGGCTCCGATACCAAACACCTCCCATGGTTGGTTTAAATACACACTCATAGCGGCAAGCTCCCGGTTGGATACCCGGCATCCACTCGAGGTATCGGTCTCCCATGAGGATCCAATTTAGGAAAATCGAGATCCTTCTCCAGCTGGCGGATCATCGACGGCCCCAAAAGATGCTCAATTTTTTCCGCATCTTCATGCACATGGTCATCTGCATAGTTGGCTTCTCGGGTCAAATAAAGCTCCCAGAGGCGATGGTTTCTCACCAACTCCATCGCCCGCCTCCACCCTGAATCCGTTAAGCTCAAGGAACGTTTGTCCTCAGAAAACAAAATCAGGCTTTGGCGCTGTAACCCTTCACAGGTGAGGTGCACATGGTCTTCCGCTTCCTTTCTCTTGGACGCAATCATCATCACACTCACATCACGATGACTGAACCCTTCTTCCTCAAGAATGTGGTAGATCGTTTTCAGGGTATTTTCCCTGCGTATCAATCGCCGCCTACGCGCCAGACGCAAACTTTTGGCCAATACCCCGTGCCTGGGGGCGCAGAGGTAGACCAAAACAAACACCCCACTGGCCGCCAGAGTCATCACCGGCCCGGTCGGCATCCGACTCATAGAAGTCGACATCCAAGCCCCGATCACCCCGCTGAGAATCCCCAGCAACATGGATAACAGCAACATCCGATCAAAACGATCGGTCAGTAGATACGCAGAGGCCGCTGGCGTAATTAACATCGCCGATACCAAAACCACGCCGACAGCTTGTAAGGAGACGACAACCGCGAAGGTCAACAAAGTATAAAACAGAAACTCCAAACACCATGTCGGAAAACCTAAGGCCCGACCAAACCCCGGATCAAAACTCATCACCAACAACGGTCGCCGCATCGTCACCACCATTACGGAAATCAACACCACCGACACCAGCATCATCTTCAGGTCATTGCCATCAATCGAACCAATATTTCCAAATAAAAAATGCATCACCCCCACCGTCTCAGACTGAAACTTCGATTGCCACACCAGCCCCAAAGCAAAAAACAATGCTAAAACACAAGCGAGACAAGCATCTGGCTTTAACCGCGTTGTGCGCTCCAAGACCCGCACCACTCCCACACCGCAAAGACCAGCCATAACAGCACATGCTAGGATCAGTGCCAAATTACGATCGGGACTATACACCAGCCCTGCCACGACCCCGGGAAGAACCGCATGAGAAATGGCATCCCCCATCAAAGCCTCTCGCCGCAAGACGACAAAACACCCTAACAATCCGCAACCCACCCCCAAGAGAACAGCCGCCATCCATGCCTTCCCGACAGATGAGGCGGGAATCAAGCTCTCCAAGATTTCCAAAATCAGACTCATCGGTTTCCGTTTTCTTCCGCCATTTTCGCAGCACGGTCCGCAACTTCACTCAACAAGGTCAGACGCCCTCCATAGGTCTTTTGCAGCAACTCGGGAGTGAACACTTCCTCGGTTCGGCCATAAGCTAACAAGCGCATATTGAGCAACATCAAGCGATCAAAGTAATCGCTTGCGGTCTGTAAATCGTGGTGCACCACCAGAACCGTTTTTCCCTCTGCCCGCATCTCCTTGAGGAGAGTCACTATCGCAGCTTCCGTCGCGGCATCCACCCCGACAAAGGGCTCGTCCATCAAATACAAATCACTGTTCTGTGCCAGAGCCCGGGCTAAAAAGACCCGCTGCTGCTGTCCCCCGCTCAAATTGCCAATCTGTCGGTTGGCGTACGGCAACATCCCAATCTTATCCAAGGCTTCGTGCGCCCTTCGTTTTTCCTCTTTCCCGGGCCTACGAAACCAGCCGAGGCGCCCGTAGGTCCCCATCATCACCACATCCATCACCGTCACCGGAAAATCCCAATCCACGCTTTCGCGCTGCGGCACATAACCCACCCGATGGATGTTCTGCTTGAGCGACTTGCCAAACACCTTCACCCACCCTCCCGATGAAGGAATCACGCCCATGATCGATTTAATCAAGGTCGATTTCCCGGCACCGTTTGGTCCAATCAATCCAACCAGGCTGCCTTCGGGGATGGCAACATCCACCCCATACAGCACTGGCCGTTTGTGGTACGTCACGGTCAGATCGTGGGTCTCAAGAGCTGGAATAAAAGCTTCAGGGCTTGGCTTCATCAGTCATGTGTGAGGTTAAAATTTAACCGTAAATCCGGTAAAGGTATTCAAGTCCTCGGCATCGTCGTTGAGTCCAAGGACCAGCCCGACATCCCACTGAAATAAGTCTGTGAATGCCCAGGTCACCCCGCCGCTCGCGTAGGCTTCGTAAGGATGGTCACCCGCTACGCCCAAGTATTCCAAATACACACCCAGCTGCTCCGTCACATCGTAGCCAATCACCGCCGTGTGCAAAAAATCCATATCATAATCCCGGTCCTCGTCATCCCACACATAGGCAAACTCAGCCTGTAAGCCAAAGCCCACCCCCTCACAAACATTCATGGCCCAGGGGAAAATCACCCCTCCCTCCCACTTGTCATGGCTGACATCCGTGCCACTCGGCATGTTAAGGTAGGGAAAGACTGCCATCGCCGTATCGCCCCCGTCATTCCCCCAGAGGTTCCACTTCAAACGCAAGGTCAGGTCGCCCATGCCCTCATTGACCTCCGTCTGCCCCTGGAATCTCGTCTTTTCATAAACATACGGCACCACCACCAGCTGCAGATCCATCGAATCATTCAATCCATACTTCAGATTGGTCTCCCCCCAGGTCCAGGCGTCCTGCTTCACCCCATCACTACGATCACGAGAGTATCCCAAGACACTCGATTCTATCTGAAAATGCCCTGCATCCACCGTGCGAGGACTCTCCGTCGCGTCCGGCCGATCCGCTTCCAAAGGCCGTAATGCGATCCTCTTTTGTTCAGGCTCCAGATGGACTTCACCCGCCCAGACCGAGCTCATAACAACTTGCATTCCTACGATCACCCCTATCGATTTCGTCATGGCGTGGATGTAGTCGAGAGGAGAACGAGCGTCAACCTAAAATTAGCCAAGGCTAATTTTAATAATCAAAGCTTATCCCAAACATGGCAATGAGAGAGCGATGACTGATACCAAGTAGCAAAACAGACGGGACGATTGCCGAGATAAATTTCTGTTATGGCAAGGCGCGACGATGGAATGGTGCGGGCACCATGACTGAGGAGAAACGCAGTCAGAACAGAAATTTATCCGGAACTCTGGTACACCACGAAGTGCATTTCCTCACAGCTTTAAAACTTTCAATCGTCTCATCTGTTTTGCGGAGTGGTATGATACCATGACTAAGGAGAGACAAAGCCAAAGGAGTCATTCATCCGGAACTCTCATGGATCACGCAGTGCTTTTCCAAATACCTCAACAACGATCAATCGTCTCGTCTGTTTTGCCGAGTGGTATGACTAGGAGCTTTTATCATCGGGCCGGTCGTATCCCCCTCGGTAGACGCCGAGCGTGCGGCCTCCATTGGTTTTAGGCTGAGCCGAGTAAAAGGCGTACACTTTAATCAGGCCCGGAACAGGCCGGATGGAATCCTGAATCGCAATTTTTTTATCCTTGGCGCCTTTTGCGAAAAAAACCACCCTCTGACCACGCTTCCCCTTAGGCAAATTCAGGCTTTTTTTAGTATGAGCCGCCATCGTAAAAGGTTTTTGTTTTCCTACCTGCATCCTTACACTTTGGTCAGATGTGTTCACCAGAAGCAATCGGGTATCTCCCTGTTCTGACCAGTTTAAAGGAACCGCTGTTAACTTGGGTGACGATCTCCAACGGTTTGAGCCTTTCCCCTGAGGCGTAAGAAACACCAAAGTTTGCGTATTCGGTTTTAAGGCCGGCATCCGAACCAGAGCATCACCACCGCTTTGACCATCCAGCTTACGGTACAGGCTAAATTCTTTCATCGCGGGGACCTTCGACAAACCCACTTGATTGTTGAATCCGATCGCCAAACTGGTCCACTTTTTTTCGCCCTCTATGGTTTTACGGTAATAGGCTTGGCTTGGGGGTGCGGCAAACTCAGGGACGTCCAGCATGATTGCCTGCCCCCCGGGGCCTCCTCCTTTCGGTCCACCGGCAGTGGGATCGACTGACTTTTCCATTTCCGCCATTTTCGCTCGGATTTTTTCTTTATCCTTCTCGTTTGGCATCCGATAGCGTCTGATGGGCTTCGGCCCCAAGGCAATCAATCCGAGTTTGGGCTGCTCCAACCCCTCCTTCGGTTTTTTCTCGCTGGGAACCTCGGGCGCGGCTTCTTGAGCCAAAGCAACACCACAGCAAAAGAGCGCGGCAAGGATCCCTGATAGAGTAAATGTATTCATGAAATGATCTATTAAACTTCGTTCGTGGACAACCACCTCAAGGACTTGATTTTAAACTGACGCCCAAATTGCTTGTTTCTCTCGGTCAGCTGCGACTGGTCGATCTCACCTGTGGCGTAATCCATCTGGATGGCGGGGTCCGTTGGTAAATTACCACCGCCTGAAGGCTTCCCGACCATCACGGGCTCGACATAATCCGGCATTCTGCAAATAACAGCCTCCAGATAAGCCACCGCCTTCACCGTATCTCCTTCACGCGATTCTCCATAACAGCGAATCGTAAAACTATCCCCACGAACGGTCATGGATGGAGCCAGAGGCTCAAGAATATCTGCTTGTGTCAAAAATCCGGGTGCCCCCCAGGCTTTTGATTCATCGAGGTATTTGGAATAATCCAATTTGAACTCCTCCTTATTATTATCATTCTCGGCAAAGGTTCTTCTCTTCCAAACACCTTGGGTAAATTCATCGTTCAAATCGACCTGCTCGATGGCAGCTTCAATCGTACCCTTACGCGAACGAATGTCTGGATTACCTCCAATTGCAGGCATCAGGCGTCGGTTCACCATATCAGCCAATGAAACAAAGGGCCCTCTGGCTTTGACTTGAATCACGATGGCCTCCGCAAGTTCTGCCAATTCATCGTCACTCAGCGTTCTTCCTCCGAGCCAGGCATCCTTTTGATTCGGGTTGGCGGATGCGGTCGTCGCAGTCCCCCCCGGCTCGTCCAACCTTGAAAAGACAGACAGGCCGTCACCTCCAAGCGTTCCTCCATCCGGTTTTTCACGCTCCACGCTCCGAATTCCGGAAAGGAATGCCGTCCACGCTGGAATCGACGTGGAATTGACGTTGAATGCCGCCTTATTTTTCAATGTGTATGCGGCGTGCCAGAAGGCGAATTGCATTCCGGCGCTCTGCGACAACAAGGACTCAAGTTCGGAACGAGGGACGATCGTATCCTGATTCGCCGTGTACCGGGGGTTCCACAAATTGTCAGAATCCAAGGCCTCATTCACAAAGGCATTCCCGCCACTGTTCATTTTCAAACCAGATAAGAAGAAATGGTCCCACAGTCCTTGGTTTGTTTCATAAGCAATGTCATAGGCCAACATCTCTTCGCGGGTGGAGATGCTCTTTCCATTGATCGTCACATTTTCAGCCTGTCCCGCAATCTGCAGCAATCCATCCGATTGAGGCATCCATGTCCTCGGTCCGTATTGATATTTAAACGGGCTGACTCCCCCCACAAGATAGTCCCACTGGGACGGAACATCCGAAGTGCTCAGATCCTCACCCGCATCAGGGTGGGCCGATGCATCAAATGGAGCATGCAGATCCACCAGGGACGAACCGACGATATAACTTGGATGCCACGAATAAGGACTCAATTGAGCGTGCCTGAGTTTCCCCAGGGACAATGCTCCATAGTCGGCGTTCGGCATATCAAAGAGTGCCGCTCCTGTCATACCGGGAAAATTGCTAGCAGCACCAAATGGAAACTTCGCATACTGGTTTCGATCGTTCAAACCGGGCAAATCATAGGCATCCCGCGGAGCGGCAGGAGAAAAGGAGTTCAACCAGGCCCCGGAACTGGTCACATACCACTCCCATGCACAGATCGATGCCGGTGAGCGCGAGCTGAGATGAGGCCGCACATTCCAGTTGGCAATGATCGCCGGGTTGAATGCGATATGGTCCGGAGTTTTCCAGCGAGCAACCCTCAAAGGTGGCGCATTCCCTTCGGTTGACGATTCGTCGAACCACAAAAGCTTGGATCCGATTTGATGCACGTCCGGTGCGTTCTTGGTTGGATTGACCTCAAAGGCCTGCAACTTACCAAACTGGTTGCCAGATGCGCTTTGGCTGTTCCCCCACCACCAAGCGTAATACCAAAATGAATATGTATGAGCCCCCCCATTACCACCATTGATCAGTTGGATAGTTGGATACTGGGAACTCTCGGAAATCTCCTTGGCTGTCAAGGCCTGGACACCTCCACTGTTGGGAGATTTAAGGGCAAAGTTAAAATTATCATAAGCTATCACCCAAGGTTCGTAACGCTCCACCTCCTCCAACCTGAA
This sequence comes from Oceaniferula marina, assembly GCF_013391475.1. Taxonomy (NCBI): domain Bacteria; kingdom Pseudomonadati; phylum Verrucomicrobiota; class Verrucomicrobiia; order Verrucomicrobiales; family Verrucomicrobiaceae; genus Oceaniferula; species Oceaniferula marina. Next base: position 760,659 of record NZ_JACBAZ010000004.1, read on the forward strand.
CTCATTCAACATACTGGCTGGTATGGTAACGGTGTATGTCTCATTTTTACCATCGCCATTACGGTCCTCATTGTATTGGTAATAAGGAAGCCGTTCCACCTCATGATAAAAATGGTCCTCCCCCTGAGGAACATCTGGGCTCAATCGGTTCTGAGAGATATTGCGTGGATCATAACGCCCGAGCGTAATCCCTCCAGCCGTTTTTCCGGAGCTCGGAGATGGGGAATACACCAGACAGTCACCAGCTGGAATCACGGTAGGCTCCAAAGTAAATCCAAGGAAGCGGCTCGCAGGGAACAGTCCGGTTTCTGAATCCAAATCCCTAAAATTAACCGCTCTACAATGGTGTTTGAACACACCTCCCCATTTCTGCAAATTTGAATCCGATGGGTATTTCTGTTTGAGCCGGTTGCGCTCTGTATCCGAAATTTTAAAATCAAAATTGCCTCCCGACCAGAAAAAGTTAGGCATCAGCACCACCATTTCGGGCACTTTGATATCCACGTTGTAGGGGTTCCACATACAAACCCTGGGCACGATGTGCGTCTGAATACGGTTGTTGGTCTCGGCTCCGGAAAGCCCGAAATAATAATGGAATCTGGCATCTGTCATTACGGGGAAATGCTTGGGATACTTGGCGGCCCAATCCTTGGCTCTAAACGTATATCCATCATTTTCATCGCCCCTCCACCTGAGCACCGGCCTACGCCGCATTGCCGAGGAATCTACCGAGGTATCAATTTCGATTTCCCCACTCGCCATACCAGATAAGTATTTTTGTTTCCCCCAATAGCGCAGGGCGTCGAATGAAGGCCCATGAGCCAAGTGTCGGGGACCGGGGATAATCGGGTAATTACTTGAAAAGTCATGGGCGGCCGTTGTTGGCGAGGGGGAGGCATAGTTGACGGTCGTTTGTGATGGCTCTCCGAACAGCAAAGGTGTCAGATCCTTCTTCAAGCCACCATATACCGGGTTGGTAAACAAGCCCGCGCCGTCGATCGTAAAATGGTTAAAATCCTGACCGAGAGCCACCCTCACATCGTCCACATTCGAAACACTGAGTGGTGTATTCCCATATGAAACAATCAACTTCCCGCTGTTTTCAATCGATTCGTCAAAATCTGCATAGGCACCATAATCAGCCCCTTTACTCTCCGCCAAACCTGCCAACTTATCCGTCTGACTGGCAGCCAGACTTACCCGGTCCTCCGTGGTTTCATTAGGCACCACAATGGATGCCTTCTGGTTATTATCCATGACCGTCCATGCATAAGCCCCCATGGTCTGCCCATTGTCAGTTTCAATTTTTTGAACCAGAATTTTCTCCCGATCATAACGGGTACTATCCAAACCGTCCCCCAGAGTCCCCCGTCCTAGCAGAGTGACAACCTCATCATCACCATCAGACAAGGCCAATTTATGCGCATTGGTCTTGTCGCCTTGAAAACTGGCAAGCCACGTCAGACGTAGATTATTTCTCCATGCGTTGTTACGATATTGAGGATCGGAAAACCGAAGATCTTTATAATAATCCCTCGTGCTATACACTGACTCTCCCGTCTCCGAACTATCTTTTCCAATCATCGGATACCCCTCATCGTTCGTATTTTTCCAAACCCCCAGAAGGTTCGGATTATTCAAACCCTCAATACGATCGGTGAAGGGGTTGGCATCAAGAATCGAAGCGTTGGCCGTCATCCTTTGGTCTGCCCCTGCGTATTTTTGCAATTCCCCAATGGCAAGCATCAAAGCCATTCTTGCATTCGCCCGAGCTGCCTCACGATGAAATATATGACTCGACTGCCTAACCTCAATCGTCGACATCGAAAGCATTGCCAAGGCAATCATTACCAGTAATACCATCACAGAAATGGTAGCCACCAGAGCAAATCCCCGATGATAAGAACTCCATCCCATACGCATTGTTTTACTATTTTTCATGTGTGTGTTGTCGGACAATATGACATACGAAATCCTAACTTCCAATTACAAAGCAAATACATTTCTCTGCCACTTTTGACAATTCCCTTACCCTTCACCGCGTTTCATGTCACAATCGTGAAAATGAATTTGCGGAAAAAAGCTCCTTTCAGAGGCAAAAGCTCCTTTCAGAGCCCTGTTCATGACAAGATGTAGATGCTATTTTCGTTTATACATTCCAAACGATCTGGCAACCAGACATCAAAGATGTGACATCTTTCAGATCCCGCCCATGCGCAACGTCAAAAGGCCGGTCCACCATGAGGCAGGACCATCCCCTGGGATCAGATGCCCAACAACGACCGGTAAAGCCAGAGGCCAGCTCAACTTAGCGGATATTCTCAAAAAACTGGGAAGCCACAGGGCGGCCTTCCCGGCGAGAAACGGAGCAGGAAATATTCATTCTCTTTCCTGCCATCCCTGCTAATTGACGCCTGAAAGCCGGGCGTCTTCGTTCCTCATGGGTGTACCATAAAGCCAAGGTTTTGACCTTCTCTTCATCGAGAACACCTTGTAGGACATGCCATGATTGGGGCTCCAAGGTTTTAACAAGCTCATCACCCAAGTGAATCTCCAAAGGCAAAGTTGAAACGTTGACCACTCGAAGCGACCCGGAAGGAAACACATCCAACCCGTCAGGAACAATGAAGAGCGAGGGGGCCATCCAGGATTTTTTTTCCTCATTTTGGGTCAGAAACAAACTATACGCCCCCCCTTTCTCCGGCATCCTTACCGAGGTATACGTCTCCGTCTTTCCCTTCATTAATCGGAAAGCCGACGACGTAAAAACATAACGCGGCGATGGAACATTCAGCCTCAACTTCACATCCTGAGAAGAGCTGCCAGCCATCAAGCTCAAGGCGGAAGGTAGTGCTGCTTCCGGGCGTCTCGCATGCACTTGCATTTCCTCATCATCACCCTCCCAATAAGCATCAGATCGCTCGCCAACAGCGATCATCGACAACTTGTATTCGACTTTTTGCGGAGGGTCCTGGGGAGCTTCTTCCTGAGCCCACACCCAAGCAAGTGAGATCAAACAAACCAAGGCCCCTAACACACATACTCTATTTTTCATGACGATTTCCAGACTTCCGTTCCATTATGAACTGGAGGCCTGAAGGGTGTCACTCTTTTTTTTGGGCACCTCAGGTTTTGGCAAAGGCTTGGCCGTCAAAAATAGCTGGGATAACAAAGGTCTCGAACGCTTCGGAACGTAAGTGCAGGCAATATTCAGTCGCTGATCATCTTGATAGTTCAACGCTCTACGAAAGGCGGGAACTTTCCGCCCCTTGTGGGTATACCACAAACTAATCACTTCTGGCTGTTTTGCATTCAGCGCTTTTTTAATGACCACACTCTTTCTGGGAGCCAAATGCCCCAGCACCTTTTTGCCCTTTTGAATATAAACCGGGCGGTCAGCGAGGTTCACCACTCTCACAGCCCCTTTGGGAAAACGGGCCTCGGAATCAGATAGGATCAAACGCTGGGGCTCTTTCCAAGTTTTGTGCTTGGGCTGACGGGCCATAAAAACCGTGTATTCTCCAATCACCGGAGGCAGCTGAGCCGAAGTGTATTTTTTGTAACTGATATCCTCTCCAGATTGCAAGCGGGCACTCAAATCACATTTGGAGGTCCGCAACTGCACACGCTCAGTCGGCACATTCAATGCCAACATCAAGCGCTTGCGCTTCTCCTCACCGGAAGCCACGCCAGACTGTTTTTTACCCGTAGCAATAAAAATATCTCTGGGTGGAGCCGCCCCAGGGTCATGGGCAAACACTTTCATATCCGGGCCGTCACCAACCCAATAAGCATCCGAACGTGCCCCCACCACCACAAAAGAGACCTCATACGCCGGCTTCTCCTCATCTGATTTACTCTGAGCCACCCGAGGACACACCAAGCCGATCAATACCAGCAGGCTCCATATCCATTTCTTACCTTTCATCATCGTAGTCTAATCTGTTTTTTTGTCTTCTCAAGTTTCGACGATCACGTCCTAGACCTCGGCGGGGGAAAGCCAACGGAATTTGGTAACCTTGAATTGGCGGCCAAAACGTAAATTCACTCCGGACAAGCCCTCGTCGCCACCTCCCGAAACCCGGTTCAGCTCCCATTCGTGATTTGTCTCATTATAAACCCGGACCGGCTCAATCGCTTGATCACTAGTGTCGACATACTCGGGCACACGCTGGACCACGGCTTCACAGTAAGCCCTCGCCATGACCCGGACTCCACTGGCATCCCTGGCTTCACCATAGGCACGAACGGTAAAGGTATCTCCACGAGCCGTCAGCGATGGGGCCAAAACGGTCAGCAGATCGCCCTGACTGAAATAACCAGGTAGCCCAGCCGTTTTATAATCCACCCTGTTCACTACCGTGATCAGCTGCTGGGTATCCTCAATGGTTCTGTCAGAATCGTATCCGCCATAACTCTGCTTCAAATTGGTATTGATCCCAGCCTGATCAATGGCAGCCTGCATCGCTCCCTGATAGTTTTGCTCAGGAATCTCATTCAACCGGCGGTTGACGAAATCAGCCAAGGAAAGATAGGGGCCTCGCTCCTTAACCTGTTTGACAAGCTCTTCCGCCAGGCGTTCCACTTCAGACTCCGTCAGACTACGGAATCCATTCCATGCTTTTTCCTCCACCACACTGGAGATTGAGGATGAGCCCCCCTCTCCGGGAAGCAGACTGCGCGTGATGGGAGAGTTTCCGGACCCTCCACTACCATCACTAGCCAGGTTCGGATGGTCTTTGTCCTGCAAACTCAGCAAATAGGCTTTCCAAACCTCCTTACTGTCACAGTTCACATTCAAAGCTCCATGATTCATCAAAAACTCGGCCGAATGATAAAAGGCATACTCCGGCTCACTCTGCAGTTTTTGTATCGTCTGATCTACAGTCTTGGTTTCCGTCGCCCTGGGCAGGTAATGGGACACGGGCAGAGGGGTCAATCCATCCCAAGAAACGGAGCGGTTGTCTTTACTTCCCGAATGAGGGATACCCGACAACATATAGCCATCCCAAAACGAATGATTCAATTCGTAGGCGATATCATAGATCACCACCTCGTCACCGTGTTTATTGGTCGATGTGGAATCAGACGCCGCACTCTGCATCACGTTGGTCGCATTATACGTGCCGTTCCCCCAATTGGACGAACTGCTGGACCAGCGGGCTGGATCCGTCACGATAAAAGGTGAGCTGCACCCTTGCTGCTTGGTGTTATCTCTCAATGCTGTCGCATCCAGATCACTCTGGGTGGTCGAATAGCTCGAGCCCAAAATAAACGAGGGATGCCAAGCAAGGTACGAATACTGGGCATGCTGGAACTGCCCCAAAGAAAACAGACCAATATCTCGACGCGGAACATCATACAGTACGATTTCGGTCGGGTATCCATCCGAAGGGCGCCCGATAGGAGACGGAGGGAAAAATGATTTCAGCTCTTCCGGGTCGGTTGGTTGCCGGAAATAGAGATGGCTATTCAGGTTGGGAATTTGCCACCCCCGCTGAACCCTCACCCCCAGAGCACTGGGGTGGTTGAGTATACCGCCTCGCAAGTTAGTCGTAGCAATAAGCGGTGTAGTCAAACGGCTAGGCTCAGACTTGTAGTGGCTCACCGTCGTGCTTTCGGCTGACTCATCGTACCACTGCATCCGAATTCCACGGCGCCACAAGCGAGGTGGAAGCCGATCGGCTGGCCACTGACTCATATCGCGGAAATACAAAGTTCCGTTCGCAGCGTGCTGGGAGTGCTGAGCCGCATACCATTTTCCGTAACGGGCCTCCGCATTGTTTTGAGCCAGAAAATGGCCAATGGTTTCATAGTCATCACTGCTCGTCAGCGACTGGATCGATACCGAACCCGAAGCATTCGATTTGGACTGCAGAACCATGTATTCATCCGATGCCAACTCATACCAGCCAAAGAAATTGTTTGAGTTTCCACTGAAGCCGTAACTCTTATTCATGTTATCCGTTGTCTCGGCATCCGTCAGTTGCGTATTGCTGTCCCAGAAAAAGTTATCCGAACTGGGGGCGCTATCCGGAGTCAGCACATTGCTGGCAAAATCCATAGGGTCATATCTCCGCCCCCTTCCAGCGACCAAACTTCCTTTGGAATTCTGCATGTCCGGGCTGAACACCTTGCACTCACCTGGTCCCAACGTGACGGGCACCGTAACAAAGCCGGGAAACGACCAACCAGGATTGCCGTGAGCCCCCTTGGACATCCCAATCAAACTGGCATAATAAATTCGAAAACTTGTATCACGGTAATGGAAACCTCCGTAATATGGAGTATTGGTCAACATCACGTAACGGCGCTCCTCGAGGGTAACATTATATGGGTTCCAGAGAATCAAGCGTGGAAAAATATGTGTCCGCAAAAACTCCGTCGTCCCTTGTTTATAGGGTGAAAAGTCCCAACCAAGTGAGGATTCCACCACTATCGGCTGCAGATAATTTGCATCCACATTGGTCAAATCCCGTCGTTTCAGAGCCAGCGAGCGGGAAAAATTCTGACGAAAGGTATTCTCTGGAATTTGAGGAGCGATGGTCACGTTGCCCGACCCTCCGGATGCACGGAATCGCATATCAGCCCAATCCTTCAACACCCCAAAGCGAGGAGACGTCATATTGTGGTGAGCCCCTTTGATGATAGGCGTCGATAATGTTAGCTCCGGCAGATTCAAATTGGCCTCATCCGTGGATGGGCTCATATCCCCATTTTCGATAAACGCCGTTAAATCTTGCTTCAAGCCTCCGTTCATCGTGTTCGCAAATACCGCCGCTGAGTCTCCGGTTACGGTGTGGTAAGCCTGCTTCAGCCCATCAATATCCAAGCCGTTGAACAACAATCTCGAGGTGTCATATGTCAAACCTTTGTCCAACTCATCGGATTCCATCGCGCTATGCCCGGCAAAGGGAGCTATACCATTGACCTGCAGCTTATCCAAATTGGGGGTTTGCGCGACACTCGACCCATACACATCATCCTGATTAGACGAAGCCGCACTGTTGCCATCCTTGCTAAACGGATTCGACCGATTATAGAGCAACTTGGTACTATTATCCGAAACCCAGTAAGCGTAACGTGAGCCTGCAACATCAACCAGAGGCACCCGGACATCGTTGTTAGAATCGCCAGCATCCAAAATCAACACGCTGTCATCACTGGGAATCGACTTCCCAGGGTCATATTCATCACTGCCACTGACCAAATGCGCCACCGCTTGAGGTTTTTGACCCTCTCGATTATCCGTCAAATACAACTCATGCTCATGGTTTGCCACCACATAATCCCCCGAAATCGCGGTCGACTGCTCCAAATTCTCATCTGGGCGAGTTTTAAAAACCGAAACCCAGTGAGGGTGCTGCACCGAACTACTCAAGACTGAGGCCTTTGCGGTTACCCGGGTATCCGGCCCCACATGTTTCTGCAAATCCCCGATAGCCATCATCAAGGCCATGCGGGCATTAGCGCGAGCTTCCTGCTGATAGTTCGTGCTCGTAGATTGCCTCAGCTCAATGGTTGACAAGGACAGCATTGCCAACGCAATCATTACCAGTAATACCATCACAGAGATCGTTGCAACCAAGGCAAACCCCTGACCTCCGCAGCTCCGTTTCGCATCCATCATTATTCGTGTTTTCATGTGTGTTAAAGTCAGTATACTACACGCTCACCCATCTTCCAAATACAAAGTAAATACATATTTTGTATTCAATCGTCAATTTCCACCAAAACCTCTTTTTTAATACCAAAGCGTAGCCCGCACATAGTAATGACGCAAATCCCGATAACGTTATCATTTATTTTGAATAAATGTCTCCATAGGATCGTTCTGACACTGTCTGCTACCTTTCCTGTCAATCATCATCAATCAGACCGCTTAAACTCTTACACTCAACATTTCATAGCCTTGAGGCTCGACTCACCGTCGATTAGGACAGATTCCAAGCACAACACGACATGCATTTATCTACATATTTTTCCCTATCGTTATTTTTATCAACCTAAGCCTGCCACGAGTATCATCTCCTACCTGCACTATAGGCTCAGGATGAGATGCCATAAGGCATCATCCCCCCGCACATCACCATGAAAATCAACTGGTCCAAGTTTAAACCACCCTTATACGAATGAGGAAAAGCAGCTGGTAGAATTTTCGAGTAGATTTTGTTCTTTATCAAGGAACGTTGAAGGAATGGTGCGGGCACCATGACTAAGGAGAAACAAAGCCAAAGGAGTCATTCATCCGGAACTCTCATGGATCACGCAGTGCTTTTCCACATACCTCAACAACGATCAATCGTCTCGTCTGTTTTGCGGAGTGGCATGACACAGAGAAAGAGCCAAAGCTACCGAAATCTTTTCCCTGCGAAGCCAATCGTTAAACTAGATCACCTCAAATTCTACCAGATAGTTTTTTGAGTTGGTATTAACATCCGTTGCCCAGCTACCTACTGGTGGTCATACAAAGGAGGCAGGCAAGCCCCATCTGCAGCCACCTCAAAAAAACTTCTACTCCGTCTTTGGAGCGATCGCCTAGACGCGATCAATCCGCACTGGCCTCTTTCAGGTCACGCTTGAGAGCAGGTGGTAACTCGGGAAGCTCTACAGGCTCACGAATCACCATCACACCCTGCTTCACTCCGTTTGGCTTTTTATTCAAAAGGTCTTGCACCACAACAACATAACGGATCTCGTCGCTATATCTAAAGGACTTACGGGCAACCTGCTTCTTAAGAACCCCATCTTCAAAAATCAAGCGCATCGCACGATTCTCGTCAATACGTTTGGACAAAATGCGTTGACCTGGTCGCAGCTCCATCGTCTTATCCGCCCCATCTTTCATCTGTATCGGAGCCTTTGACATATTCAACAGATACACATGACCCGCTGGAATTTTTGACGGTGAGAGATCGACCGTGTGAACGCGGTAATCTTTCCAAGAATAGGTTGTCCCAAGCTTTTTCAACATCACCAAGAGATGATTACTAGCCTCTGGAACCCGAATCTTATGTAAAGGTGACATCCTGGCGGGGTCAATTTTCCCACCCCCTTGCTTTCGCTTGCTGAGCTGAATACTCTCCCGTTTAAGCACACAAAACCTTGGATTCAGACTTCCGGGGGTCAGAAGAATCGGACGCATCATCTTTCCCCGCTTGTCAACACTGACAAAAACCGGCCGCGGAGGATAATGGGCAAGATTTTCCGGCTTCATGATGGGAATCGCACTAATCCGAGGACCCGCACCTCGCCCTTTGCTGGATTCGGAACCCTCTTCCTCCGGCTCGTCGTCCTCGGAACGGTAAAGACTGTATTCTGGTGGAGGAGACTCACCAATCGCAAGCACCCTCAACGACAAAGGCTGAGGCTGAGGCTTAGCCCCTTCGGCATTCACCAACAAGGGGGTCAAGCCCACCATCATGGCGCAAACAATACATAAAATGGGTCTCATCTTCATGAAGTCGTCAAATCACTAAGCTCACTCTTGTTCAACCAGCGAAAATCAATCAACTGGAATGTCCGGCCAAACCTACGATTCAATGCCGACGTCAAAAACTCTTCACTGGTCTCGGGCAGATCCCCTTGCTTACCTCCCGGCGATCCTCCTTTATCATCGACATAAGCATACTGCCGCTGAACCGTGGCCGACGCCCATGCCCGGGCTTGAACAATACCGTTTTCCGAACTGTCGCCATAGACCGTAATCGTAAATGTATCTCCGCGTGAAGAAATCACTGGGTCGATCTTGGTAAGGATATCCGCCTGTTCGACAAAATTCGGAGCCATCTGCATCCTCTCCTCGCCATTGTGCCTCCAGTAACTTTGATCACCGATAATGGTCACATCCGGCGAAGGTGAGTTGTGTAAATCCTCAGCGTACTGGTTGATTTCCGTATCATCCAGAGCCGCTTGAAGTGCTCCACTAAGTCCTAGTTTACTTTCATCGTCCTCACTGGTGGGACCGAATGCCAAGCCCGGATCAGATGCCAGGTCTCCATCCGAGGGAGCCTCTGTCAGCCTGCGGTTGATAAAATCGGAAACCGAAATAAAGGGAGCCCGGCGTTTCACCTGCTCAACAATCGCCAGACTCAACTCCTCAATCTGGTAATCGCTCAAACTGCGAAAGCTGTCCCAGTTACTCTGATCGTAGGAGTCTTTCGGCTCCTCGGCCTTGCCCACTGGCTGCGAATGCCGCGGATACGGGGTGGAATCAGCATCAGCAACCTCACCCTTTCCAGTCAGCAGTCGAGCGCCTCGCATGGATTTCAGCATCAGGCTCCAAACTTCCGGGTCTGTGCAGTTCACGTTAAACGAACCATTAATATAAAGACATCGGGCCGCATAATGCAAATCCGTCAAATGCCCTTGCTCCGCAGCCCCCTCGTGAGAAGACAAGCTCAACCTCGGGTTAGGGAGTGTCTCGTCACGGTTCCAGATCTTGGACTCAAAGGCCTGATTAAAATCCGCTATCCCCGAAAGAAAATAAGCATCATACAATGCATGGTTGTATTCATAAGAAAAATCATACGCGTCATAGTTCTCATAATACGTATTTTCATCATTATGATACTCCCAAAGCATGGATTTATTGTGGTGCTTGCCACAGCGGATAAAGGCATTCCGGTATTGCTCCATACTCGCGGCACTGGCGTGACGAGGCGCATAGATGGGAGCCGACGAAGAACCGACGATGTAGGAAGGGGCATGCTGCTTGGTCGTCATGCTGGCATGCCTCAAGGAGGTCATCGAAAGCAGAGGCACATCCGGCTTCGGTATTTCAAACAAAGGCATGGACATCGCCGAGCTGTTGTCGTTCCAGAAATAAGGGTTCATCTTGTATTTGCCATCATCCCACATCGCGGCATTGTAACTATTACTCATGCAAAGCGCATCATCACCAGCCGATCCAGTCCAGGGCATGGCAAAGATATCATGGGCATTGGTCCAGCCATACGGCCCGAAAATGTAGCGGTTCCCGGCTTTGCCCTGATACGGGATCGGATGAAAATGACTGTAAGCACCTCGGATATTGTATTGCCTCAACATCGGAAATGCGCAGTCCTTTCCTCCCACAGCAGCCGTAGCTGACTGGGTCGGTGAATCTTTCATCAATCGATAACCCATCCACCAATAGCGGAACACTTCATGGTCGATGGATTGGCCGATGACATCCTGAACCGAGCTGAGCTGATACGTTCGATTGACACTTGGCCAGATACCAAGGTTACCTCGAAGATAAGCATAGGCTTCGATCGCTTGTAACAATTCAAGGTTATTACCACGTTCATCAGCGTAATGGCCTGAAAAAGCCTGATTCATTTTATACAGTTTCGCAACGCGGTGAGGCTTATTTCCCCAATCCCAAAAACATGGATAATGGGCACTCGGCACATAGATACGCATGGATAACAAATTATCCGTATTTTTAATCTCAGCTCCCGCTTGCAAACCGGATTTACACGGCATCCAGAAACAAGTCATTTCTTCAGGATCACTTTCCGGGCTCAAAACCAGATTGGAACCGACACCTTCCGACGGCCAATAAAACCTCGCCGCTTTTCCATTGGCAATCCGTTCACTGCCCGAACTCCGGTCCGGAGAAAACAAGAGGGTTTCACCCGGAGCAATGTCCGGGCAACTGACACGAAACACAAAATCCCGATCGGTAGCAAAGGGCATGCCGGCATGAGTATTTGCCGAAGCCTGGGTTCCCAATCCCTGATATGAAAAGACCTTCTCCTCACCATCCCGAATCACCCTGAGATCCGCCTTGTAACGTTTCGAACCCCAACGCGCCGTCACACTAACGATATAATCCTGACCACGCAGCGTTACATCATAAGGGTTGTAGAGTTCCACCCTCGGAAAAAACAAATACACTGCCATTTCTTTCTCTTTGGAATAGGCGACATAGGGAAACACCGCTGCTTTTGTCAGCACCGGATGCACGCCCTGTTTGATTCGCTCGGTTGTCACCGGAGCAGGTTGTGCGGTATTGGTATCATGGATCGCGGTAGGGCTACTTTCTTCAGACCGACTACTGATCGCACCTGCACTTACTTCCTCACGCAGGCTGGCATAGTCCTGTAAAACACCAAAAGTCGGAGAAGTATATCGGAAGCGATCTCGGTCCAGAATAGGGTCTTTTTTCTGCATTCCTTGCAAAAATCCCTCTCCTTTGTCGGCATAACTTCCATAATCCTCGATAAAAGCAGAAAGGTTTTTCTTAGTGCCTCCTGTCTGGGGATTGGTCAGCAGGCCCATCGACATGTAAGTCAGAGAGTCCTTAATCTTCTGCAATGCATCCCCACTCCCAACAATCTGCCCGTCCAGCAAAGCAAGAGACATGGTGCTCAGCATCTTGGCCTTTTCCTCTTCCGTCGGATCCACACCATTCAGCTCATCAATCGTATCCACCGGTGTCTGCAACGGAACCAAGGATTCAGCGATACTCTTATCCTGCGTGGCAATCTTTGCCTTATCCGCAAACGGATTCAATGTGTTGAAGGTATACTTCTGAGCGTTATCCGAAACCCTCCAGGCAAAATGTCCGTTACCCACCTGGGTCGAAGGAATCCTAATATCCATTTCTCCTTCACGTCCCAGATATACCATCTGACTGCCATAACTATCCATAGGATCAAAATCCTCGCCACTAACAAGCCACCGCAAAACCTCCGTCGAGCGATCCCATTCGTCCTTGACCCGGCTATCCACAAGAAATTGTTCACCAGAATCATTCAGCACGTCATCGGTTTGAATCAAATAACGCCCGTCTTCATCAGCTGTCGACCAGACCCCGAGCGTGTAAGGGTAGATAACGCCGTCCATCTCAGGAGTAATCGGATCCGTATCCAGAATGGAGGCATTGGCCGTCACCCGCTGATCTTGTCCGGCATATTTTTGGAGCTCCCCCAAAGCAATCATCAAGGCCATCCGGGCATTTGCCTTAGCGATCGACTGATGCTTTGCCGATATCGAACTCCTCAACTCCAGAGTGGATAAACTCAACATCGCCAGGGCAATCATAACCAGCAACACCATCACCGATATCGTAGCCACCAAGGCAAAACCCGAACCACAGCATCTTCGATCCACAGCCTCCATCATTGCTTGATTTTTCATATCAGTTGTTCTCTACCTTTGCTAAAGCTTAAATTATTGCAAGCACAAAGTAAATACGTCAGAGTCTTATTTTTCTAAGCCAGTTCTTACTGAACCACACACCTAAAAACATTGCATGGAGCATGGCCGGATCGCTTGCGGCAAGTCTATCTCAATAATTTGTCAATTTGTCCCAAGAGGAACAAGCCACACCTGGCGCTCATCTCAGGGTCATGGCACTTATTGATGGAGCCAGGCCGATGGACAAACTTGCGCAGCAATCACTAGTTTATGTACCGGACCATCAAAAGGTGACAGGAAATCTCAATTTAATCGAAAGCCCCCTTATTGTTCCAAATGTGAAACGAAACACTTCAAAGGGCACAATTCACACACTAAAATCTGGTTCTTAAAGAAAGAAAATGGCGAAAATCGAAGCCGAGGCAACCCAAATAAACCTCTTAGACTCAAAGGTTAAGGATTCAGTCCAATCAGACAACACGGTGTGTCCTTTCTCCTCAGCAGGAACCGATCGACACCACTCCAGATACCACTCCATAGAAAGGGATTACCGCTTCTTGAAGTTCGGCTGATGCAGGTAACAATCCCACTCGCGAACACCTGTTTCACCCCAAGAAAACAAGATAGGCACCACGAATCTGCGCTATTTTCAGCATCGCTTTTTGCCTCAGCGTATTGTAAATCACATCCATGACTCACCTTGAAGTAGCCACTCAGGCCGCCCGCCAGGCCGGAGCCTTTTTAAAAGAACACTTCGGCCAAGCTCTCGAAGTCGATGAAGCCAAGCACCACGACATCAAACTTGCGCTCGACCGCGAGAGCCAGGACCTCATCACCCGGGTATTACTCACCGCTTTCCCCGATCACGCACTGTATGGAGAAGAAGGGCTCGCAGGCAATCAGGATAGTGATTACCAATGGATCGTCGATCCCATCGACGGCACGGTAAACTATTTTTACGGTATCCCCCACTACTGTGTCTCCATTGCCCTGCGACACAAAGGAGAGCTCATCGTCGGCGTGATCTACGACCCCAGTATGGACGATATGTGGGAGGTGGAAAAAGGAGGCCCGGCCCTACTCAACGGCAAAGCCATTCAAGTCAGCCCTCGCACCAAGCTCGAAGAGTGCGCCCTGTTTGTTGGCTGTGGAAAAGACGAAGAATCTCTCAGCACCGGCTTGGAACGCTTTCGCAAGGCTTCGCTCAAAGCACGTAAAATGCGCATGATGGGCAGCGCGGCTCTTGGAATGGCCTACATCGCCTCAGGCCGACTCGATGCCTATGTCGAATCCCGCATCTCACTCTGGGATATCGCCGCCGGCCAACTCCTCCTTGAAGCTGCAGGTGGAAAAACCGATCTCACCCCCGTTCCCGGATACTCAGATGCCTACTCGATTGTTGCCACCAACGGCAAAATCCCGATCGAAGAGATCCTTTAAATCTGACAGCCGAAACTCCGGGTCAGGCGATTCTTGCAAGATAGGGGCGACAAGTGACGTAGGTATGGATCTCCGCTACCTACAATCCATCACTTGTTACCTATGACTGCGCGCTTTGCCCTCATCCTCTTCTGCCTACTCCCCTGCCTAAGCACCCTGGCCAAGGATAAACCCAACATCGTCTTCATTCTGGCCGATGACATGAGCTACGACTCCGTCGCGGCGAACAACCCGGCATCCGGTCCACTCCAAACCCCACATATCGACAAACTCGTCAGCCAGGGTATGAACTTCACCGACGCCCATTCCGGCTCGGCAGTCTGCACCCCCACCCGCTACGGGCTACTGACAGGTCGCTACGCCTGGCGAACCCGACTCAAGCGCTCCGTTCTCTGGAATTGGGCACCCCCCTTAATCGAAAAAGAACGTCTGACCGTAGCCGAGATGTTACAACAGCAAGGGTATGCCACCGGCATGGTCGGCAAGTGGCACCTCGGACTCGACTGGTACGACAAAAACGGTAAAATAGCCAATGACCAGCTGAAAATCACCGATGCCTCTTTTCGCAAAGGAGACGCCGCCAAACGTGTCCAGGAGACCGAACAAAACATCGACTTCTCCCAGGCCATCACCGGAGGTCCCACCGACAACGGCTTCGATAGCTACTTCGGCGTCGATGTCCCCAATTTTCCACCCTATATCTGGATTGCCAACGACCGGCTCCAAGGGCTCCCGACAGCCAGCAAACCAAAGAGTATGTTTGGCTCAGCCGGCCCGATGCTCCCCGGATGGAAACTCGAAGACATCCTGCCAACGCTCGGTCGAAAATCGGTTGAATGGATTCACACCCAAAGCAAAAAGGATAAGCCGTTTTTTCTCTATCTTTCGCTGACTTCACCGCACACACCCATCGCCCCCAGTAAAACATTCCAAGGAAAAAGCGGAGTCAGCCACTACGCCGACTTTGTCATGGAAACCGACTGGGTTGTCGGCCAAGTCCTCGAGGCATTGGAACAATCCGGCACAGCCGACAACACGCTGGTGATCTTTTCCTGCGACAACGGCACCTCAGCCAAGGCCAATTTCAAACAACTCGAACAGCACGGGGTCGACCTGCACCACCACTTCAAAGGACACAAAGCCCAAATTCACGAAGGTGGACACCGCGTCCCGTTCATCGTCCGCTGGCCCGGAAAAACCCAAGCTGGTAGCCACTGCGACCAAACCATCTGCCTGAATGACTTTATGGCAACCACGGCCTCGCTGCTCGATGTCACCCTGCCTGATAATGCGGCTGAGGACAGCACCAACATCTTGCCGCTCATCACCGGACAACAGTCATCGCTACCCCAGCGTCCCCTCGTCATCAATCACGACATCCAAGGTAAGTTTGCCATCCGTAAAGGCCCGTGGAAACTGACCGGCAACAAACTTTTCCACCTGAAAAATGATCCAAAAGAAACCAGCGACGTTGCCAAGCAACACCCGGAACTGGTCAGCGAACTCAAAAAAACACTCGTGCGCTACCAACAACAGGGGCACTCACGGCATTGAGGTGAATGTTGCTCCGTCACATCTGCACCACGCGGTAAATCCATGCAGCAATCGCGGCAATCGCCAGCAACAGCAAAATCAAAAGTAAGCCGTTGCTTGCTTGGGACCGCCGTTCGTTGGCAATCTCACCTCGGCTCAACCGGTCCATAAAGGCCTCGACCCGCTTGCGATCTTCAATTTCCGAAGGCGGAGGCAAGGTGCTTATCTGCTCCACGTAAGCGGCGCGCTCCCGTTCAGGCGCCTGCTCAACATATTCTTGCAGCTTGGCAATTTCCTCCTTCAGCGCCTGCTCACGCGACTGCAGGTCACCAATGGGTGCCTTCTTCCTTCCAGATTTTGAGGCTCTGGAGGCTCTGGACTTCCGACTTACCATGGTCATCCATACGCATATCTGAACATGCGTTAGATCATGTTTATGATTCTTTTATTTCAGCAGGTAAACGATCATCGCCACGATACCGAGCAAGACCAAAGGAAAATTGTATGCAAACCCGTTACGGAACTGGGTCAGTAACTCACTCTCCTGGCGGGGGCCAGCAACGCGCTTCGGCTTTGCACCTCCGCCACCAAAGACAGAAGAACTCCGGCCACTGGAAAAATGCGCAACAGCCTGCTCATACTCGTCTTCCGCCAAATCCAGAACCGACAATGCACGACTCAGATCCTGGCGCAGGCTTTCGTTGTTCCAGCCGTCCGGGTTGAGTTGATCAATTTTCTCCAGATGATCGGCAAAACAGATCCGTGCCTGCTCCAACTCCTCGAGCTCCTGACGGGTCGCAAAAATCTCCCGGTCCATCGCAGTGATCGCAGTGTTCAGCTTTTCATTGATCTCAATCTGTCCCTGCAGAAATTCATCCTTGTGCTCGTTCAACTCCTGCAGCTCCAACTTCTGCCGCTCAACCTCCGCTTGCTGCTGCTGAAGCAATTCAAGCTGGCTCTGAGCCTCCTGCAATTTCCCGGTAAAATCCTCGGACAATGGAGCAGCTCCAGCGCCACGTGGACTCATTTCCATCTGTGTGGCTCGGACGTTGATGTGTTGTTTGTGATCAGAAGTTCTGGGCATGGTGTGACTGGGGTGAGAGTGGTTCTATCAAAAAGGACGGGCATTTTTCAGAGGATGCGAACTGGTCGCATATAACAACTCGCGCACACCCTACAAAAAAAAAGAAGCTATGGCGAGATAAATAGTTAATATTTCTTGACAAAATATCCACCAAGCGAAACGCGCCGCATTCTTTCTGAATCTTTTGGCAGGAATACGAGAAGCACCTCGAGATGTTAGATTAAACGAGACGGTAAAGCGGATTAACTCAACCGGCCTTGCCCTGCAGCTATTTCCAGTAACAGATGCTGATGTCAGATCCTGACAAGCAACAGAGCACACCTATCCTGTGGTCCGCAGGCCACTGGCAATCGCATTCACCGAGTACTGCAGGGCATTGAGCAGCTCTCCCTCACTGCTTTGATCTCCCGAGGCATGGCAGGCCCGCCAATCCGCCAGCAGGCGAATTTGCTGTTCATGCAATAATCGCAGGGGAAGGTCGCGCATCTCCAGAGTCCGCTGGATCCTCGGACGGCGCTGGGCAAAACCAGAACCAAACAGCTCGTCGATCATGCGACTGGTTCGGAAATACTCGGACTCGATCATTCCTTGGAATCGCTCGCGTAAGGACTCGTCACTGACCAGCCCGGCATACGCCTGCATCAAATGAAGATCCGCACTGACCAAATTGGTCTCCACATTGGTCAGCAAGTAACGCAAAAACGGTTCCTCGTGGATCAGAGAGAACATCCGTTCGAAGTCCTCAGGCTTCTCCATTTTCAACTGATCGAGCGCAGAGCCCACACCAAACCAACCAGGTAAATAATAACGTGCCTGGGTCCAACTGAATACCCAGGGAATGGCCCGCAAATCATCCAAACTGGCCGTGCCGGTCCGGCGCGCCGGGCGCGAACCAAAACATCCGTGCTCAAGCGCATCGATGGGTGTCGCCTGACGATAAAACTCCATAAAACCCGGCTCTTCCAGAAATGCCCGGTAAGCAGCCCGACTTCGACCCGACATCCATTCCATGATCCCTTGGTATTCGGTTCCTCCCGGACTGGATGGCTCTTGTTTGCGACGGTTGGCCACCGTGACACCAGCCACACCAGCCATCAGCAACTCCATATGATAAGCCGCATTCGAACGGTGCGCATATTTCCGGGGAATCACCTCCCCCTGTTCCGTCACGCGCATTGCACCACTCAGACTCCCCGTCGGCAGGGAACGCAAAAACCACTGCACCGGACCGGCACCACGGCTGATCGTCCCACCCCGTCCATGGAAAAATTCACAGCGAGCACCAGCATCCTGACAGGCTCTGGTGATTTCAGCCTGGGCCTTTTGCAAGTACCACTGACCGGAAAGCAGGCCACTATCCTTGTTACTGTCACTGTAGCCAACCATCACCGGCATTCGCTTCGATACCCCCGCTCGCAGAAAATGGTGCCCTGATGGCAATGACAGGTAGTGTTGCACAATCTTACCCGCACGATTCAAATCATCTCCAGTCTCAAACAAGGGACATACCGGAACCCGACTCACCCACAATCCGTCTTTCCAATCAGCCATCCGACACTCACGGGCAAACAAATGCACCAGTAACATATCAGACACCTGACGCGTCATACTCACAACATACAACCCGAATCCAGCAGACCCGTGCTGTTGTGCATGCTGGCGCAGCACCCGAAAACAGGCTCTCACCTTCCCGGCCTCAGACTCCTCATCAGCTTTCCATGGTCGGAACGGCCGCTCATTGCGCAGCTCCTGTTCGAGGTAGGCCACCCGCTTTTCCTCCGGCCAGTCAGCAAATCCCGCACCATCTTCGACACCGACAATTTCCAGCATCTGGGCCGCAGCCTGATCGTGAAAGGGTGAATTTTGCCGCACATCCAGGGTCGCCAGATGAAAGCCAAACACATCAGCGAGCCGCATCAAGGGTTGCACCACATTTCTTGCCGTACTTTTTGCGCCGATCTGCAGCAAGGTCTCCGACATCAAATCCAGATCCGCACCGTATTCATCCACGCTGGTATAGGCACGCTTCGCATCCAGCTTCTTCGACATCAAATAGGCCAAACATCGCCATGGCTCCCGCGCATGGGTCGCCGCAACTTCACGCCCTTCCACTCCCAATTCTTTGCGAAGTTCCAGAACACGCGCGGTTAATGCGGCCGGAACCTCTTGGGAAGCAGGAGACAGGGTCAGTGCCTTGGCGGCCTCCTTCACCTGCCCTTTGTGAATTCGTAAAGCATGCTTGTGCAAGCGTTTCAATGTATCCTGGGTGACTGACGCGGTCACGAGGGGGTGTCCATCCCGGTCCCCACCGACCCAGGTGCCAAAAGTAAGGCGCGGGTAAGCCTTCGATGCCCGCAATTTGGCGACATCCCATCCCGCTGACTGCCAGGCAGCCTCCAACGACAGATCCAGCTTGCCAATGATCCGAGGGAAGACCTCCCGCAGGTAATAAATCGTGTGCCGAAGTTCAGCCAGAATACTCGGACGCGACGCATGGATTTCACCCGTATGCCAGAGGGTTTCCAAGCCCACCTGTATCGATTCCATCACTTTCGCCAAGGTCACCGGATCATCCTGGTTGCGATCCCAGCTGACCAAGTCTTTGTAGAGTGCCAAATGTCGTTCACGCACCGTGGCGCGCTTGGCTTCCGTCGGGTGGGCCGTCAACACAGCGGTAACATCCACCTCCGGCAGGGCCTCCAGCACCTCATCTTCGGTAAACCCTTGCTGCTTGAGCTGACCAATCACGCGCCCCCACATTCCTTGCTCCGCCGCCATACCAAAATCCTTGCGTCGACGGTGCCGGATCCTGAGCGCGGTGCGTTCCTCAACCATGTTTAAAATTTCAAAACAGATCGCCTGAAGCTGGGCAGTCTTTGCAACCAGATCCGGCCCGTGTGCCCGGTCCCGGACATCAACACCTCGCCAAGGAATGCTTTCCACCAGCGCTTGCTCTGGCTCGAGCACATCCGCTAACATATCCATCAGGATGCGCAAACGGCGTTCCAGTTGTTCAAATCCCTCACGTCGGTAATCATCATTCGCACAGCGAATGTTCTCAACAAATTCTGGAGAATGGACGTGTTCGAAAAAGGCAGCAGTGGAGGTTGTCGGGGTCATGGCTAACTCCGACGAACCTCAGGTCTGGCTCGCATGAAGTCGAGTCCTGATGGCTGGCAATTGTGTCATGGAATGCCCCATCCTTGGGACACTCCGCAACCGTAGACACAGAACAGCTCACACGGCATCCCCGCATGAATCACCGCAAACGATCATCCTCCCTGCCAGTCTAAAGGGCACCTCTAAAAATAGAAGCTGGCTGGAACCGCACCATGAGCGCGGTCTCGCGTTATGCCACCACGTGAACACCCTCCCGATTGATCGGGGAGACATAACACTGGTTACCCAGTTTGATTTTATCAAAAACAGCAGCAATGGCCTTACCCACACGCTGGGCTGACTCCTCCCCTTCACAAAGGGCGAAGACGCTGGGCCCGGCACCTGAGATCGAAAAACCAAGAGCGCCTTGAGACATCGCAGCACGCTTTGCATTATAAAATTCGGGAATCAATTTTTGACGGCGTGGCTCCGCGATCACGTCATGGATCGAGCGGCCAATCATCGCGTAATCCTCCTGGATCAAACCGCAAATCAAGCCGCCCAGATTACCAATCTGCTGGGTGGCATTCACCATGGGAATTTCACTGGGTAAAATTTCACGGGCAACCTTGGTCAAAATCTCCATATCGGGATGCACCACCGCAGCCCAAAGGTTTGCCGGAACTGGCAATTGGGCAATGTCCAACTCCTGATTCGACCGGATAAACACAATCCCACCGAGGAGGCTCGGCCCAACGTTATCCGCATGCCAAGCACCATCAGCACTTGCCTCTCCCTGCATCGCAAAGGGTAGAAGCTGCTTTTTTGCCAGCGGCTCACCAATCAGTTTATTAACCGCGTATACCCCGGCCACCGCGGACGCCGCGGAAGAGCCAAGCCCACTGCCAAATGGCATTTTCTTATGAATTTCCAGCTCGATACCACGATCACTCATGCCGAGATGGCGCAACAAATCAAGCGCAGCCACACCTGCGGTGTTCTTGGCTACATCCTTGGGAAGTTTACCATGATCTCCTGTGATCTTGGTAATTCGCAGCCCCGGTTTGTCAGAATGACGGGCTACCACTTCGTCGCCAGGCGCTTGAATGGCAAAGCCCAAAACGTCGAAACCACAGGCGACATTCGCGACAGTGGCTGGTGCAAAAACACGGACTTCTTTGGGTGATTCAGTTTTCATCGGACGGCGCTTCTAGAGAAAAGCCCCCACTTTGACCAGCCCAAGAGGTGTCATTTTTCGTATGACATCATCATTTCTCCAGAACCCTTGCAGACAAAACTCAAGAAACTATGGCAAACATCCATCTCCCGGACTAATACCAAGTAGTAAAACAGACGGGACGATAGCCGAGATGAATGAGTTCTTTGGTAAGGCGCGACGAAGGAATGGTGCGGGCACCATGACTAAGGAGAAACAAAGCCAAAGGAGTCATTCATCCGGAATTCTCATGGATCACGCAGTGCTTTTCCAAATACCTCAACAACGATCAATCGTCTCGTCTGTTTTGTGGAGTGGTATAAGCACCAAAGGCATGAGCCGTAACTCCGGTCACTCCGAGACCGCGAACACAGAATACACGCCCGGCATGCTCTTCACGCACTGTCGCATGAATACCTGTGGTCACATAAAGCTCATCCAGATTGCTCCCGCCGAATGCGCATGCCGTCGTCTCCAAACAAGGAAAGTCGACCCGGTGCACCGCTTTCCCGGTTTTCGGATCGTAACAAACTACACAGGCGCCATGGCAAAAGGCCACCCACAAGCGGCCCTCCGAATCAATCGTCATGCCGTCAGGAGAAGCATCCACCGCAGCAGTCGATAAAAGCACGCGCATGCTGCTCAACTGACCGGACTCAGAACAGTAGTCGAAAGCCAGGATCTCTCGTCTCGGCGTGTCGATGTAGTAACAAGTCGAAGCGTCGGCACTCCAGACGATACCATTGGAATTGGTGACTCCCTCAAATGCCACCTGGCACGAACCATCCGGATCCAAACGGTATAAGGCAGCATCCCCCTCGCTTTTGACCAAGCTGATGGTTCCGGCAAAAAATCGCCCATCCGGCGAGCACTTCCCATCATTGAAACGGTTGTCGGCCTTATCCGATTCCGGATCGACAATGGCTTTTGTCTCCCCGGATGCCGGATCAAAAAAGTGAAGCCCCGAATCTCCGGCCACCAGCCAACCTCCATCGGACCGGGGCACCACCGTGCCAACCCGACCAACCCGGTCGGATACATCCCACATCTTCTCCTCACCCGTCAGTGGGTCGAGCTGCAGCACCCGGCCGCGTTCGATATCCACATACATCAGTCTGTCCTGCCACCAAAGCGGACCTTCCCCCCACTGTGCCACGTAACTTCCAATCGGATCAATTGTCGCCATACCCATGCAATTACCCACGATTTCCCGATCTGTCGAAGAAATACCATTGTCATTCTGCAGAAGCAGACTAGAATTCGGCGATCCTACGTCAACTTCAACCAATGAATCGACCGATGATAGTCTATCACCGCGCCATTCTCCCCTTTTTTTTCACCCTCTTCCTTCTGCTCACCAGCAGTCATACGACGCGTGCTCAGTCTTCGTTTAAATGGGAAGCTGTGACCTATAAAGGTCAGAGCTGTGTCACCCTGCGCAGTCTCGAAAAATTCTATTTTTTCAAACGAACGATCAAGAGCAAAACCATCACCCTTGAAAACGCCAAGGTCAAAATGATCATCCGGTCCGGCTCTCAAGAATGCCGGATGAACAACGTCCTGTTCAAACTCAGCCACCCGATTGTGCCCTATAAGGGTGATTACCTTCTGTCTCGCACCGACCTGAGCAATATCGTCGATCCGGTCATGCGGCCGACCTACATCAAACAAGCGCCACACTTTAGCACTGTCATCATCGATGCTGGCCACGGAGGCAGGGACCCTGGCACTCGCGGGTATTTCAGCCACGAAAAAGAATACACGCTGAAAGTCGCCAGACTCGCACGCGACATGTTGCAGAAAAAAGGGTACCGCGTAGTGATGACCCGCAATAGCGACGTTTATCTCTCTCTCGCCAACCGGGTGAACATCGCCAACCGCTACGCTCCGAACGCGATTTTCATCAGCATCCATTTCAACTCAGGTCAATCCAAGGCAAACGGCATCGAAACCTTCACCATTTCCCCCATCGGGGTGCCTCATATGGGACGCGGCTACCGACCTCGTGACTCTCGTGCCGTTCCCGGAAACATCATGGGCTCCGCCAGCGTTGCTCTGGCGACAGCAGTCCACAGCCGCACCCTGATGTATCTCAATAACAGACAATACGGCAATAATTTTAATATTTCCGACCGAGGGATCAAACACGCCCGCTTCAATGTGCTCACCGGCATTAAAATCCCCGCCATCCTACTCGAAGGTGGATTCCTCTCCAATCGTGCAGAGGCCGGCAAAGTCCACTCCAACGCATACCAAGTCACCATGGCACGTGCCCTTGTCCGAGCCGTGGATGTCTACCGTGGATCCATCAGCCGCAAGCGCTGAGTCCGAACACACTTCTGCAAGAAAACGTAGTTCAGGTTTCAGCCCCATCCTATTCGCCCCCGCTCAAACTCCCCAACCGAGAGTAGCTAGGGAGAGGTAACATCCTCTTTTTTCATCAAGCCCACGATACTTTTGTATTGGGCCTGCCAAGCGTCCTTGCTGTAACCGCCGGCGAGGGTCATCACAAAGGGAATCTTCCGCTTGCGGCACTCAGCTAAGACGTAGGCGTCACGCCGGGCAATCCCCTCATGGGTCATGGTCCCATTGGCCAGTGGATCACCGGCCAAAGCATCACAACCGGAGACATAAAACACGATGTCAGGCTTCGACTTCGCAATCACCTTCGGCAGCCAATGCTTCAGTGACCGCATGTAAGCATCATCCGTCACGCCCGCCGGGACCGACACATCACGGTCTCCCGTTTCCTTGGGGACCGGGTAGATCCCGGATTCATGCATGGAAAAAGTAAAGGTGCTCGGGTCGTCCTCCAGGCAAACAATCGTGCCATTCCCCTGATGAATATCCGTATCCACCACCAGCGCCCTCTTGATTTCCCCCTCTTTCTGTAGTTTGCGGATCGCAATCGGAACATCGGCAATCACACAAAAGCCCTCGCCGCTTTCCGGCTTGGCGTGATGATACCCACCACCCAGATTGATCGCAGCCCCATGATCCAATGCCAGACGAGATGCCTTCAGTGTCCCTCCGGAGGCTAGAATAAAGGGATCGATCAGACTCCGTTTAAGCATCCTCTTGGGAAGCAGGCGCACTGCTGGTGCCTCCAGATAGACAGCCACCCAAGCTGGCGATTTCAGAGTCTCCAAATAGTCCTGGCTGTGCACCAATAGCAGGGTTTCACGAGCTAAGGGTTCTGGTCGATGTTCGTTCTCCTCGTTCAACACCCCCGCCTTTTTTAATCCGCGGTGGATTTTCTGATACTTACCAATGTCAAAGGGATGCAACTTTTCCAGACCAAAGGCCCCGATCCGGTACCCCTTGTCGTAGACGACCGGGATTCGGTCCAATGCATCCGGATCCGCGACGAGCTGCTGGCTCGTGCAGGAAAGCACCAGACAGGACCACATCAAAAAAACAATCGCCTGCAGCCACTTTTTCACGGCTTCAGGCTAGAGAGCCCATTTCATTTGGCAAGAGGAATACACACCATGGTCCGGATACAAACCTCCCCGCCGCAACAGGGTCCACCGATGTAAAGTGGCCATGGTAGGGAGGATTGGTCTCAATCCTCCACAGATACCATTCTCCCGGTTATTTTATCGGAATGGTCAAATAATTAAGAGCTTGAGATGGAAGCGAGTCAGCGTAGCTGATGGGAATGAAAAGCGGTATTTCTTTGGCTTGATTTCGGCGTTTTTCCTCAGTCATGTAGCTCGCTACATTCCTTTGTCACGCCTTGAACTCAAGGCCAAACGAACACCGCCATTCCGACAAACGA